>DYCJ01000072.1:4805-10913 GCA_019418195.1 Clostridiales bacterium
ATTCTATACCAGACGACTTTATTGCTTTAAAGCGTAGAACTTTAAAGCGCAACGCTTTAAAGCAAATGAGTAATAGGAAAAAAACAGGAAAGTTGAGGAATGAGAGATGGTGGTTAAAGTCATACTGCTTGTTGTATTTTTTGCAGTTATGGTGGGCGTGGGAATTTATGCGAGAAGACACGCCACAAGTGTAGACGGATTTGTGCTGGGCGGCAGATCAGTGGGGCCGTGGCTTACAGCGTTTGCCTATGGTACTTCATATTTCTCTGCTGTTGTATTTGTGGGATATGCGGGGCAGTTCGGCTGGAAATACGGAATCGCCAGTACGTGGATCGGTATCGGGAACGCAGTGATCGGGAGTCTGCTTGCGTGGGTCGTACTCGGACGCCGTACAAAAATCATGACGCAGCATCTGGGCTCTAAGACAATGCCGGACTTCTTCGGACAGCGCTATAACAGCAAACCACTGAAGATCGCGGCGTCTGTGATCGTCTTTGTATTTCTTATACCGTACACAGCATCGGTATATAACGGCCTGTCCAGGCTCTTTGAGATGGCATTAATATCCCGTATGCGTGGTGCGTGATCGCAATGGCGGTCTTTACTGCTCTGTATGTGATCCTGGGAGGCTATATGGCAACAGCGATCAACGATTTCATTCAGGGTATTATCATGCTGATAGGTATTGTTGCAGTGATCGCGGCAGTATTAAACGGACAGGGCGGATTTATGCATGCGGTTTCCGAGATGGCCCAGCTCCCAAGCGATGTTGCCGTTACAGAGGGGCAGCCGGGAGCGTTTACATCTTTCTTCGGACCTGATCCGCTCAATCTGCTCGGTGTTGTCATATTGACGTCTCTTGGAACCTGGGGACTGCCTCAGATGATCGGAAAATTCTATGCGATAAAAGATGAAAAATCCATCAATACCGGAACTGTCATTTCCACATTGTTTGCAGTGGTCGTTTCAGGCGGATGCTATTTCCTCGGCGGTTTTGCCAGACTTTTTGACAGCCCTGAGATCTACGATACGGCATCGGGAGCAGTGGTATATGACAGCATTATCCCGCATATGCTTTCAGCGCTGCCGGATATCCTGATCGGCATTGTTGTCGTGCTGGTGCTGTCAGCTTCTATGTCTACACTGTCCTCGCTGGTGCTGACATCCAGCTCTACCATGACACTGGATCTCATAAAAGACAATGTGGTGAAAAATATGAGTGAAAAGAAACAGATCATTACCATGCAGATCCTGATCATCTTTTTCCTTGTGGTATCTGTGGTGATCGCTCTTGATCCGCCTACATTTATCGCACAGCTCATGGGGATTTCATGGGGTGCGCTGGCAGGTGCTTTCCTCGCTCCGTTTATGTACGGCCTCTATTGGAAAGGCGTTACCCGCGCAGGTGTGTGGGCAGGATTTATCGCGGGCGTCGGCCTGACTGTGGCAAATATGTTCATCGGATTTATCGAATCTCCGATCAACGCAGGAGCTGCAGCAATGATAGCCGGACTGATCGTAGTACCTGTAGTAAGTCTGATTTCACCGAAACTGGACAAAAAGAAGGTAGATGAGATCTTTGAGTGTTATGAAGAAAAAGTGACGATATCTAAGAAAAGGTCGCTGCAGGAATGAGTTCCGTATTTGCCGGACTGAATGCCGATGGAGATAAGGCCCGAAAACGGACGGAGATAAGGCACTGAAATACTTTTTTTGAGATGAACGGGACGGGCGGGAAACATCCCATTTCCGCCCGTCCCGGATACGTGAGTCAATCCACTGTATCTGCTCGATTTTCGGACGATTTATCGTAGAATGTTACTCCGAAAATACGGAATTTACAGCTTCAGATTTTTGAAGAGATCCCCAAGGCTTGTTCCAATCTCTTCACTCTTCGGCAATACAACCTTTTCTTCCGGCTCTTCTTTGACTTCCTCGAGAGCCTTCATGCTCAGGCTTACCTTACCATCTTTAATGCCGATGACTTTTACTTTGACTTCATCGCCTACATTGAGTACATCTGACGGTACCTTCACACGTTTCTGTGAAATCTGGGATACGTGTACCAGACCGGAGAGTCCGTTCTCCAGTTTTACGAAAGCACCATAGTTCTGGAGGGTTTCAACTGTTCCGTTTAAGACAGTCCCGACTTTCAGGTTAGCAATCTGCTCTTCGCGGGCTTTTCTCTCTTTTTCCTTCAGAATCTCCCGTGCGGAGAGGACGAGACGGTTATTAGCCTGATCTACATCGATCACCTGTACCTCGATATCTTTCAGCAGATATGTCTCGAGATCTTCAATATAGGTAAGGGAAAGCTTGGAAGCGGGAACAAATCCTCTCAGGCCTTCAACCATGCAGATCACACCGCCATTTACGACGCCCTCGACTTTGACCGGAAGGACAGTTTTGTTTTCCATATATTCCGTAACCCTGTTCCAAGGATTAGCATCGTCGATATGATCCTCATAGTCAGCCATAGTTTCAACAGTTTCGTTTTCCTGTAATTCTTCTCTCATTTCTTCGCTCATTGTACAGCACCTCAACTTACTTAGATTTTCAAAAATATTCAACGCTGACAGTATACCATAAAACAAGCGTAAAAAACAACTATTCGATGTAAAAGGTATAAATCCGTACAGGTGTCTTGACGAATGAAGAAAAAAATGGCAATCTGTAATAAGGCATTCTGAGGAACTGTCATGAAAATAACAGGAGTATGGATATGAGTAAAGATAGAAACAGAAAAGTATATGTAGTGGGACACAAGAATCCGGATACGGACTCCATTTGTTCCGCGATCGCCTACGCGGCTTTAAAGACAAATATCACCGGCATCCCTCATGAGCCGAGAAGAGCAGGACAGTTAAACGAGGAAACACAGTATGTACTGGAGCGTTTCGGCGTGAAAGCACCAAGGCTGCTGTCCGACTTAAGGGAGCAGATCAAAGATGTGGAATTAAAAGAAGTGGACGGCTTAAAGAGCAGTGTTTCCATCCGTACTGCATGGGAGAAGATGCAGGAGTCAAATATACATACCCTTCCGGTGACAAGAGACGGAAAGCTGGAGGGAGTTATTACTATTGGCGATATCGCAAAGACGTACATGGAAGTGTATGACAGTACTATTCTTTCCAAGGCGCGCACACAGTACCGTAATATCGCGCGGGCTGTGGACGGAGAAGTGCTTACGGGAAATGAGCACAGCTATCTGCTGAAAGGAAAAGTTGTGATCGCCGCGTCCAGCAGGATCCTTATGTCAGATTTTATCAACAAAGATGATCTGGTCATTATGGGGGACCGTAAAGACGCCCAGCAGTGTGCCATTGACGTAGACGCAAGCTGCATGGTTGTCTGTCAGAATGCGCCTGTTTCAGATAAGATCATCAAACAGGCACAGGAAAAGGAGATCGTGATCATACGGACGCCCCACGATACATTTACCGCTGCGCAGCATATCAACCAGAGTATCCCGGTGAAATATTTTATGACAAAGGAGAATCTGGTCACATTTAAGATGCGGGATTATGTGGATGATGTCAAAGATGTCATGGCACGCAGACGTTTCCGTGACTTTCCAATTGTTGACAATAAAGGAAAATTCCTCGGACTGATTTCCAGGCGGCGACTTCTGAATGTGAGAAAAAAACAGGTAATCCTTGTAGACCACAATGAAAAAAATCAGGCAGTTGACGGAGTGGATGAGGCAGAAGTACTTGAGATCATCGACCACCACAGATTGAGCAGCATTGAGACGATGGGGCCCGTATTTTTCCGGAACCAGCCGGTGGGATGTACTGCTACGATCGTATATCAGATGTATCAGGAGGCGGGAATCGAACCAGATCCGGTCAATGCGGCGCTCCTTTGTTCGGCGATCATTTCGGACACGCTGATGTTCCGCTCGCCGACCTGTACGCCTCTTGACGAAAATACTGCGAGAAAGCTTGCCGGGATCGCAGGAGTGGAGGTTGAGAATCTGGCTCAGGAGATGTTCAATGCCGGAAGCAACTTGAAAGGAAAGAGTGCAGAAGAGATCTGTTTCCTTGATTTCAAACAGTTTACAGTCAATGATACAGTGTTCGGAGTTGGCCAGGTCAACTCCATGAGTGCAGATGAACTGAAAGAGATCCGGAAGATCGTGCAGCCACACCTGGAGAAAGCACGCAGCAATCACGGACTCAATATGATCTTCTTCATGCTGACCAATATCATTACTGAATCCTCCGAGCTCCTCTGCTGCGGACCAGAGGCGAGAGAGAAGATCTTAAGTGCATACGATCTGCCGGAGGATACGGAGACAATTATGCTTAAAGGAGTAGTATCGAGGAAGAAACAGCTCGTACCCACTCTGGTAGGTGCACTGCAGCAATAGGAGAATTGTATGGCAAAACAGACATGGAAACCGGGGAATATGATCTATCCCCTGCCCGCTGTCATGGTGAGTACAGCGGATAAAGAGGGCAACAGCAATATACTGACAGTCGCATGGACAGGAACCGTATGTACGAATCCGCCTATGGCATATATATCCGTCCGGCCGGAGCGATATTCCTATCACATGATAAAAGAGAGCAAAGAGTTTGTTATTAACCTGACCACAAAAAAGCTTGCCCATGCCACAGACTACTGCGGCGTCCGCTCAGGCAGGGATGTGGACAAGTGGAAAGAATGCCGTCTGACAAAGAGCAGCGCGTCATCTTTGAAGTATGCACCTGTGATCGAAGAGGCCCCTGTTAATATCGAGTGCAAAGTAAAAAGTATTCAGGAACTGGGCAGCCATCATATGTTTCTTGCGGAAGTGACGGCAGTACAGGTGGACGAGGCATATATGGACGAAAAGGGAAAATTTGATCTGAACCGTACCGGACTGATCGCCTATTCCCATGGGGAATACCTGGATCTGGGCAAAAAGCTGGGGACATTCGGGTACAGCGTGCGTAAGAAGCAGACCGCACGGAAGAAAAAAGCAGCTGGCGGCAGAAAAGCTGCCGGAAAGAAACGTACAACAGCGCGAAGAAAGGCGGACAGATAATGCTTTATTTCGAAAACGATTATTCAGAAGGCGCTCATGAAGAAGTATTAAAACGTCTGATCGAGACGAATATGGAACAGCTTCCCGGATACGGGACAGACCGGTATACAGCATCCGCAAAGGAGAAGATCTGTGCCGCCTGCGGATGTCCGGACGCAGAGGTTTACCTTCTGACTGGAGGGACCCAGACAAACCAGATCGTGATCAGTTCCATGCTGGACTCCCATGAGGGCGTGATCGCGGCAGAGACAGGACACGTAGGTATCCATGAGGCCGGAGCCATCGAGTGGACCGGACACAAGGTCCTTACATTGCCCCAGACAGACGGGAAAATATCTGCATCAGATCTGGAAGAATATCTGAGCACTTTTTATGGAGATGAAAACCATGAACATATGGTATATCCGGGAATGGTCTATATTTCCCATCCCACAGAGTATGGTACTTTGTATACAAAAGGAGAACTGGCTGAATTATCCGCAGTCTGCAGTGAATACCGGATTCCCCTTTATCTGGACGGGGCGCGCCTCGGATATGCGCTTGCCGCAGCGGACACGGATGTGACACTTCAGGATGTGGCAGAATATTGTGACGTGTTCTACATTGGCGGGACGAAAGTGGGGGCTCTCTGCGGGGAAGCTGTTGTTTTCCCGAAAGAGAACACACCGTTTCATTTTGTGACAAAGGTAAAGCAGAGAGGGGCTCTTCTTGCAAAAGGAAGACTGACCGGCGTTCAGTTTGACGCTCTCTTTACTGATGACCTTTATCTGAAGATCGGGAAAAATGCGATAGATACTGCAAATGAGCTGAAGCGGGCGCTGCGGGAGAAAGGATATGAATTCTTTATTGATTCACCTACGAATCAGATCTTCGTGGTGCTGGAAGATGCTCAGATGGACAGATTAAAAGAATATGTGGTATTCAGTTACTGGGAAAAGAAAGATGATACCCACACGGTCGTTCGGTTTGCGACGAGCTGGGCAACGAAAATCGATGATGTGAAAAAACTGGCTGCGCTCCTTTAGCGGGAACGCAGCCTTTCTGTTAAAGATTGCCCGTATTCTCCAGTGGAAAAG
>DYCJ01000073.1:0-4500 GCA_019418195.1 Clostridiales bacterium
GTGCATGCCTGCGGTTTCCGTGGAGTGTGTAGATGAGTTTGATCTTCTCTTTGTCAACCGTGGTAAAACTGGTGTACAGGTTCATGATGCTTCCGAATACAGCAACAGACATACCTGCTACGATGATCGTTGTCGGGGTAGCGCCCAGCCATACGATCAGAAGCGGCGCCAGAGCAGATTTTGGCAGGCTGTTCAGCACCACCAGATAGGGCTCCAGTATTTCGGAAAGCCCCCGGCTGCACCAGAGCAGGACGGCGACCAGGATACCGGAGAAAGTCACAAGCAGGAAACTCACGATCGTCTCATACAGTGTAATGCCAATATGCAGGAAGATCGACCGGTCCAGTACCATTTCCCAGAAGCAGAGGGCAATCCGTGAGGGGCTGCTGAAGATAAAAGAGTCGATAATGCCGTGATCAGCGCACAACTCCCACAGAAGCAGAAACAGGAGCAGGATAAGAATCCGGGCAGCACATACGATCATACGGTGACGGTGCAGTCTGTATAAAAAGAGTTCCTGTCCGTCAGAGTGCTTCTTTGGTGATTTGTCCATCATTGTTCAGCTCCTTCCATATTTCATTAAAATAAGTCTTAAATTCGGGTGCATTTCTTCGGATCAGCGGCGTGTCATTCTCCAGATCGAATGATATCGGAACGATGCGCGCTACAGATGCCGGGCGTTTTGTCAGAATGATCACCCGGTCGGAGAGACTGACTGCCTCCGAGAGATCGTGGGTGACCAGGAGCGCGGTCTTACCGGATTTCCGGATGATCTGACCGATGTCATCGCTGACAGTCAGCCGAGTCTGGTAGTCAAGGGCAGAGAATGGCTCATCAAGCAGCAGCAGTTCCGGTTCCAGAAGAAGTGTGCGGATAAGCGCCGCCCTTTGGCGCATGCCGCCGGACAGCTCAGATGGTTTGGAACGTGCAAACTGTTTCAGACCATACTGCTCAAGCATTTCTTCTGCCCGTTTCTTGATTTCCGGCGTGAGCTGTCTGCTGATCTCTGCACCGAGAAGAACGTTGCGGTATACGGTACGCCATTCAAAGAGATGGTCATGCTGGAGCATATATCCGATCTTTGATGAATTTTCTGTCAAAGGTTCCCCGTTCATCAGCAGTTCTCCGCATTCCGGCTTCATCAGACCGTCGATCAGGGAGAGCAGGGTGGATTTTCCGCACCCCGACGGGCCGACCACGGCCGTGAACTCTCCTCTTGTAAGTGAAAATGAAATATTGGACAGGGCCTTTGTCTCCCCGTCCAATGTATGATAGGAATAATCAATATTTTTTAATTCCAGTATTGGAGTCATAAGGTCACTTCCATCCATGTTGTATATCTATAGATAGTGTATGAAAAAAGAAATCCTGTGTGCGGGAAAAGTTTTAAATCCCGTTGTCTCGTCGGGAGAAGAGGGGTATAATATGAGTAACAGATGACGAGAAAAAACCGGAAGGAGGAATCAATATGACCGGACATAAGATTATTACGATCGGCCGTGAATTCGGAAGCGGCGGGCATGAGATCGGACAGAAACTTGCAGACAGACTGGGAATTCCGCTTTATGACAACAGACTTGTGAGCATGGCGGCGGATGAACTGGGCGTGAAAACGGAAGATGCCGGGCGCGTGGATGAATCGAGTCTGAATACATTTGTAACCGGCTATACCGTGACGCCTGGTATGTATACGGAATTTATCAATGCAGCGTCATACCTTCCGTCCTTCGATACGGAGGTCTACCGGAAACAGGCGGAGATCATCAAAAGGCTTGCGGAAAAGGGTCCATGTGTGATCGTGGGGCGTTGCGCAGATTATGTTTTAAAAGACCGTGACGACTGTATCAACGTATTTATCTGTGCAGACAAGGCAGACCGGAAGAAACGGATCATGGAGCTGTATGGTCTGAGTGAGCGGAAAGCGGCTGAGCGTATACGCAGAACTGACAAAGAGCGCAGATACTATTATGAAGTACACACAGGCCAGGACTGGGGCAGCATTCATTCCCACCAGATGCTTTTTAATGTGAGCATGCTCGGGATTGACCGTATTGTCGAATTACTGGCTATGATGTATAATGCATAAGTATTCAGCCGCGGCATATTCTATGTGCTCTTTGTAGTATGATCATACCGGAACTGTAGCAGGAAAATATTTCTGGGTTCAGAGATTTTCCTGTTACAGTTCCGGTTATTATGTGACCGAATACTGGTTATGACATGCGGACTGTCGCAAAGTAATTTTTACAGGAGATCTATATATGAATTTGCAGAAAATCAATTATCAGAAAGAACTTGAAAAGCTGCTCACGCAGTTTGAGGCAGAACAGAGAGTCCCGACTCTTCTGATCCACAGCTGCTGTGCGCCTTGCAGCAGTTATGTGCTGGAGTATCTGTCGGAGTATTTTAAGATAACCGTATTTTATTACAATCCGAATATCTATCCGGAGAGCGAATACACGAAGCGCATCGCGGAGCAGCAGAAGCTGATCCGTGATATGAAATTCCGGTATCCGGTTTCATTTCTTGCAGGGGAATATGATAAAGAGAAATTTTACGAGATGGCAGCAGGTATGGAAGATCTGAAAGAGGGTGGAGCGCGGTGCATGAAATGCTATGAACTGAGGCTTTCCGAGGCGGCAAGACAGGCCGTGGCAGGAGGGTTTGAATATTTTACGACCACACTCAGCATCAGCCCGATGAAAAATGCTCAGAAGCTCAACGAGATCGGGCTTCGCGTCGGGGAGGAATACGGAGTGAAATATTTGGTTTCAGATTTTAAGAAGAAGAACGGCTATAAAAGGTCCATTGAGCTGTCAAAAGAATATGGTCTGTACCGGCAGGATTACTGTGGATGTGAGTTTTCCATGAGACACGACTGATGTGCTTGCTACTGAAGAAAGAAATAGTGTAACCTGCGTTAATCGCAAAAAAATATAGTTTTAAGTAGACATATCATACTTTACTGTGGTAAACTAAGTCGAAAATACAGGACAGACTGAATGATCTGGACTGTATTTTATTTGCAAAGGCGACGAGCCAAAGTCCGGTCTTGCCCGGGACCTTGGCGACCGCATGCGATCCCGGAATATGCCTTTTGGCATTTCCGGTGATTTCAATCAAAAACAGGAAACAGAAAAGAGGAAAGAGAAATGGCACAGTTATGGGGCGGCCGTTTTACAAAAGAGACGGACAAGCTGGTATATGATTTTAATGCATCGATCTCTTTCGACCAGCGGTTTTACGAGCAGGATATCCGGGGCAGTATCGCACATGTGACGATGCTGGCTAAGCAAGGGATCCTGACAGAGGAAGAGAAAGAGCAGATCATAAAAGGTCTGGAGAGTATCCGTACAGATGTAGAGAACGGCACTCTTACGATCACAGAGGAATACGAGGATATCCACAGCTTTGTTGAGGCAAACCTGATTGACCGGATTGGTGATGCAGGCAAGAAACTCCACACCGGACGAAGCAGAAACGATCAGGTGGCTCTGGATATGAAGCTCTACACAAGGGACGAGATCCTTGAGCTGGACAGCCTTTTAAAAGAGATGCTGGAAGTGCTCTTAAAGCTGATGAAAGAGAATCTGGAAGTCTATATGCCGGGGTTTACACATCTGCAGAAAGCACAGCCGATCACGCTGTCCCACCATATGGGAGCATATTTCGAGATGTTCAAACGAGACCGCTCCCGTATGAAAGATATTTATAAAAGGATGAATCTCTGCCCGCTGGGTTCCGGTGCGCTGGCAGGAACGACATATCCGCTTGACCGCGAATATACAGCAGAGCTTTTGGACTTTGACGGACCGACACTCAACAGTATGGATTCCGTGTCAGACCGAGATTATCTGATCGAACTCCTGTCGGCAATGTCCACGGTGATGATGCATCTGAGCAGATTTTCTGAGGAAGTGATCATCTGGAACACCAATGAATACAAATTCGTGGAGATTGACGACGCTTACAGTACAGGCAGCAGTATCATGCCCCAGAAGAAGAATCCGGATATCGCCGAGCTGGTACGGGGCAAGACCGGAAGAGTGTACGGTGCGATGATGTCCATGCTGACTACGATGAAAGGCCTTCCGCTGGCATACAATAAGGATATGCAGGAGGATAAAGAACTGGTCTTTGATGCCATTGATACGACGAAGGGGTGCCTGGCGCTCTTTACGGGAATGTTAAAGACTATGAAGTTTAACTCAGCCCGCATGGAGGAGAGCGCAAAGCACGGATTCACCAATGCGACAGACGCCGCAGATTATCTGGTAAATCACGGGGTTCCTTTCCGCGACGCACATGGAATTGTGGGACGTCTTGTCCTCTATTGTATCGATAAAGGGATTGCGCTGGACAATATGAGCATGGAAGAGTTTAAGGCAATTTCACCGGTATTTGAAGATGATATTTATGACGCTATCAGTATGAAGACTTGCGTGGAGATGCGAAATACTATTGGAGCGCCGGGAAAAGCTGCGATGGAGAAAGTAATCA
>DYCJ01000073.1:4510-9711 GCA_019418195.1 Clostridiales bacterium
GTATATAACAGAAAGGATGTAGAGAAGAAAATGGAACAGAAATTACGAGTAGGAATTTTGGGTGCAACAGGAATGGTGGGACAGAGATTTATCTCTCTGCTAGAGAATCATCCGTGGTTTGAGGTAGTGACAGTTGCTGCCAGCCCGCGTTCAGCAGGTAAGACATATGAAGAAGCAGTAGGTGACCGCTGGAAAATGGACACCCCGATGCCTGAGGCAGTGAAAAAGCTTGTAGTGCTCAATGTAAACGATGTGGAGCATGTGGCATCTACAGTTGATTTTGTGTTCAGTGCAGTGGACATGAGCAAGGAAGAAATCAAGGCGATCGAGGAAGAATATGCAAAGACAGAGACTCCGGTCGTATCAAACAACAGCGCGCACCGCTGGACGCCGGATGTCCCGATGGTAGTACCGGAGATTAATGCTGCCCATTTTGACGTGATCCCGGATCAGAAGAAGCGCCTCGGCACGACACGCGGATTTATTGCCGTAAAACCGAACTGCTCCATCCAGAGCTATGCTCCGTGCCTTGCGGCATGGAAAGAATTCGGGCCAAAGGAACTTGTCGTCACGACATACCAGGCAATCTCCGGTGCCGGAAAGACATTTAAAGACTGGCCGGAAATGGTTGGGAACATCATCCCGTTTATCGGCGGAGAGGAAGAGAAGAGCGAACAGGAGCCGCTTCGAGTTCTTGGAAAAGTGGAGAACGGCCAGATCGTAAAAGCAGAACTTCCGAAGATCACATGTCAGTGCGTGCGTGTCCCGGTATTGAACGGACATACAGCTGCCGTGTTTATCAACTTTGAGAAAAAACCGACGAAAGAACAGCTTATCGAGAAGCTTGTAAACTTCAAAGGATTCCCGCAGGAAGCAGAGCTTCCGAGCGCTCCGAAGCAGTTCATCCAGTACCTGGAAGATGACAACCGTCCGCAGGTAACCATGGATGTAGATTACGAGAACGGCATGGGAGTGTCTATCGGACGTCTGAGAGAGGATACGATGTACGACTACAAATTTATCGGTCTCTCCCACAATACTGTAAGAGGTGCAGCGGGCGGGGCGGTCCTGTGCGCAGAGGCCCTTACGGCGAAAGGCTATATTGCAAAGAAATAATATGTTATAAAAATTCGGATAACAGAAGAATTAATATTATGAGAACGAAGAGGATCGTAAAGCAGATACGATCCTTTTTTTGTGTTTATTATACAAAAAAGATGTTACAGTTTTGTGAATGATTCATAAATCAATATAGAATTAGCGGGATATATTGACATTTTTGACAAATTGCATATAATTTATGCTATAAATTGGTTCAACCAATGAACCGCAATACCAATAAACCAATTCTCAAAATGGAGGGAAACAAAATGGCAGAAAGAGCAGACAGAGACGATTTACTTGCAATGACGCATGTGGGAGAAGATCCTCACAAATACATGAAAGCTGTAACACCGCCGGTGTTCATGACATCTTTACATGTATTTGATACAGTCAAAGATTATTTTTCCGTAGATATTTTTAAGGATGAATATTATTACGGAAGAGCGTCTAATCCGACAGTCACGATTCTGGAAAAAAAGATGGCAGCTCTGGAACATGGATCAAGAGCGGTTGTATTCTCTGCCGGAATGGCAGCATGCGCGGCTGCGATCCTGGCAGTGTGTAAGGCAGGAAGTCATATTATTTGCATCAGAGAAAGCTATGGACCAGTACAGCATTTGCTGGATGAATTTCTCTGTAAAAAATATGAGATCACAGTTACCTATGTAGAGGGGAAGACTGTGAAAGAATTTGAAGATGCAATCCGTCCGGAGACTGATATGATCATTCTGGAAAGCCCGTCAACACTGGTATTTAATGTGGTGGATCTGGAAGGAGTAGCAAAACTCGCAAAGGAACATGGGATCATTACTTATATCGATAATACATACTCTACTCCTGTCTTCCAGAAACCGCTTGATATGGGAATCGATATTGTCATGCATACAATGACAAAATATATTGGAGGACACAGCGATCTGATCGGCGGTGTGCTGATCTCAAAAGATGAAGAGTTTATGAGAAAAGTCATGGTACAGAGAGACTGGTTTGGTGGCGTATTGGGACCAATGGAGGCATGGCTTGCAATCAGAGGATTAAGGACGTTAGACGTGCGGATGCAGAGACATTACGAGACTGCAATGGAAGTTGCAAAATTCCTCGAAGGACATCCGAAGATCAAGAGGGTTTTCTATACGGGATTGCCGTCACATCCGCAGTATGAATTGGCGAGAAAACAGCAGAAAGGCGAATGCGGATTGATGAGTGTGGAAATCGACGGAAGCCTTGAAGATGTTGAGACATTTGTTGATAATCTGAAGCTTTTTGAAAAAGGAGCATCATGGGGCGGATTTGAAAGTCTTGCGATTGCGTACACATATAATTGGAGCGACGAGGAACTTGCATTCCACGGACTGACAAGAAATATTGTAAGACTTCACTGCGGTCTGGAAGGTGCAGAAAACCTGATCGATGATTTGAAGCAGGCACTTGATAAAATATGATTTGGCGAGTTGCATGAGGTGTACAAATGGAAAATAAGAGAGAAAGAGAAATAAAAAAACCGGGATTTTTCCTTGCGGTACTTCCGCTGATCTTTATGTTTGTTGTATTGATCGTAGGACTGCTTATTTTCAGTGTGGATATTAAGATCCTGCTGCTGATCTGTGCCGCATTTACAATCTGTCTGTGTATGTATCTGGGATATACCTGGAAAGACATAGAAAAAGAAATCGTTGAGAAACTTGCGGCTGCATTCCCTGCAATTCTGATTCTGATCTGTGTGGGGCTTATGATCGGAGCATGGATTGTGAGCGGTACAATTCCATTCCTTGTATATATTGGTCTGCAGATCATCAGTCCGAAATATATCATTATTACATCGTTTCTTGTAACGACTGTGCTGTCAGTGAGTACCGGAACTTCATGGGGATCCGCAGGAACTGTCGGTGCGGCATTGATTAGCGTGGCCGCAGGTATGGGCGCTCCGCTTCCGGCGGTCGCAGGAGCCATCGTTGCAGGAGCGTATTTCGGAGATAAGATGTCGCCTCTTTCAGACAGTACAAATATGTCTGCAATCGCAACAGGCACCAACCTGTATAAGCATATCGGCCATCTGTTCTACACAACGATCCCGGGATTTATTATCAGCTGCATTGTCTATGTTATAGCAGGAGCACACTTTGCAAGCAGCGGGGAGATCACTCAGGTAGATGAGATTATCAGTACTCTGTCAGAATTGTTTAACCTGAGTATGCCGGTAGGCTTGCTGTTGTTGATCCCGCCTGTCATTGTTGTGGCAGGATCTCTTATGAAGAAACCGACTATCCCTGTTATGGTCATTTCATCAGTTGTAGCAGTTATTCTTGCAATGGCTGTACAGGGCTTTTCTTTCGCAACCTGTGCAACTAGCATGGTAAGCGGCTTTACGATGGACCTGTTCCCGAATCTGACAGTTGATCTTAATGCAATTCCGGAACAAGTATCTAATCTTCTGCAGAGAGGCGGTATGAGTTCCATGATGAATACCACGCTGATGGCATTCTGTGCATTTAGCTTTATTGGTGCGCTGACTGTATGCGGAAGTATGGATATCATCCTTGAGAAGCTTACAAAACACATTCATAATACAGGTCAGCTGATCACCAGTACGGTAGCAATCGGAGTTGTCATGATTATTGTAATAGGAGAGGCTGCAGTAACACATCTGATGATCGGTGGTATGTTCCGTGAAGAATATATACGGCGCGGTCTTGAGACGAAGAATCTTTCCCGCTGTCTTGAGGATAGTATTACAGTTATTGAACCTCTCGTACCGTGGTCGCTTGCAGGTGTATATATGACCTCCGTTCTCGGGGTATCAACTGCACAGTATGCGCCATGGGCGTGCCTGTGCTATACCGGAGTTATCTTTGCAATTATCTGGGGCTTTACCGGATTCGGTATTGCGAAGATCAAAAAGGGAAGCGACAATTATGAAGAGTATTTGGAGCTGACCGGAAAGAAAGAAGCAGTTCAGGAGTAAGATCCAGAAAAAAAGACGTCTGCGGAAACCTGTTTAGGTGACCGCAGACGTTCTACATATGTGTGAATGTTCAGAAGCCTTGAAAGCTCATTCCGCATGAGAGATATGAAAACCATATTCGTTGATCTCATCGATAGCCTGAATCGCATTTTTCAAATTCTTGTCATATAGTGCCTGAGCCAGATCAAGATGCTGCGGAACGGTAGGGAGCCAGATGGAATCATTACCATCTTCTGACTCTTCTTGCTGAACAAATCGATATTCACGAATACGGACAATGAGCTGATGGATGACGGAATTACGCCCAATCTCATACAGTTTGCTGTGAAAACTATGATCCAGAATATGGCTGTAGAGATTATCCGATGCGAGACGCACCATCTCTGAAGCGAGAGAGATAAGCTGCTGCTTTTCTTCAACTGTACCACGTTCCATTGCGTTCTCTACGGCTTGATGATCCAGAGTGCTCTGCAGTTCCTGCATCTCGTGCAGAGTAAAGTTAGTAAGCCGTACGGTAAAAGAGTTGTTTTCACCATAAGGATTCTGGATAAATACTCCACTGCCGGTCTTGACATAGATCAGCCCCCGGTCTTCCAAAATACGGAGTGCTTCCCGGACGGAATTGCGGCTTGTGCCCAGCATGGCTGACATTTCCCGTTCAGAAGGAAGCTTGTCACCAGGCTGCAGACCATTCATCTGTATATAGCTGTAAATAGAATCTGATATCTTTAAGTAGAGAGATTTTTTCTCCACAGGCTGCATCGATATCCTGGATGTATTGTCAGTTTTACTTTCGTTCATAAGGTCCCCCACTGTAATAAAGATTATATTAAGTGTATCATACAAATCAGTAAGACAGCAGATTTATTATAAAGTACATAGGCTGAAAACGTCAAGCGGATCAACAGGACATTAATTTCTTCCTCTTTTTTTTCTGACTTTCCTGTGGTAAAATGACAAAATAGACGTTTTAAGAAAGAGGAGGCTGTCATTATGGGAATGACAATGACGCAGAAGATTCTGGCAGCTCATGCAGGGCTTGACTCTGTAGAGGCGGGCCAGCTGATCGAAGCAAAGCTTGATGTGGTCATGGCAAATGATATTACAGGCCCGATGGCTCTGCCGATCATTAAGC
>DYCJ01000073.1:9721-10899 GCA_019418195.1 Clostridiales bacterium
CCGAACAAAGACATTAAATCAGCGGAGAATTCTAAGGCAATCCGCGAATATGCAAAAGAGCAGGGGCTGACCTGGTATTTTGAGCAGGGCAAATCCGGTGTGGAGCATGCGATCCTTCCGGAAGCTGGAGTTGTGACAGCGGGTGAGTGCATTATAGGTGCAGATTCCCACACCTGTACATACGGGGCTCTCGGAGCATTTTCTACAGGAATGGGAACGACAGACGTTGCAACCGGCATGGCTACAGGAGAAATCTGGTTTAAGGTACCCAGCGCCATCAAGTTTGTCCTTACGGGAAAACCGGGTAAATATGTCAGTGGCAAAGATATTATCATTCATATTATAGGAAAGATTGGCGTTGACGGAGCACTTTACAAATCAATGGAGTTCACCGGGGACGGTATCGCCAATCTGTCCATGGACGACCGTTTTACAATGGCAAATATGGCAATCGAGGCAGGCGCAAAGAACGGCATTTTCCCTGTGGATGATCAGGCACTTGCATATATCAAAGAGCATTCAAAGAAACCATATACGATTTACGAGGCAGACGAGGACGCCCAATATGACGAAGTGATCACGATAGATCTGTCTGAGGTCCGTCCGACAGTGGCGTTCCCGCATCTTCCGGGAAATGCAAAGACCATTGATGAGATCGAGGCAATGGAGCCGGTCAAGATCGATCAGGTTGTGATCGGATCATGTACAAACGGACGTATGGAAGATATGAGAAAAGCCGCGGCGATATTGAAAGGGCATACGGTACATCCGGATGTGCGCGTGATGATCGTACCGGCGACACAGAAGATTTATAAACAGTGTATCGAAGAGGGTCTTCTGGAAATTTTCGTAGATGCCGGATGCGCGGTAAATACACCGAGCTGCGGCCCGTGTATGGGTGGTCACATGGGTGTTATGGCGGCAGGAGAGAAATGCGTTTCTACTACGAACCGAAACTTCGTCGGACGTATGGGACATGTGGATTCTTTGATCTACCTGGCATCGCCTGAGGTGGCGGCTGCAAGTGCGATCGCAGGCTGCATCGCAAATCCTGAGAAAGTGGGTGACATGTAATGAAGGCGAAAGGACATGTTTTTAAATACGGGGACAATGTGGACACGGACGTGATCATCCCGGCAAGATATCTGAATTCCTTTGATGCACAGGAACTGGCAAGC
>DYCJ01000074.1:0-2214 GCA_019418195.1 Clostridiales bacterium
GTCCTGTTTAGTGGCACTTGCTCCACCCGCAGCATTTGCAGATATTGCATCCTTCTTCAAACACAAGCGGTTCGCCGCACTCCGGACAGTACATCTTGTCTGTCTCCGCCTCAGCGCTCACCGCTTTCGGCTTCGGCGCTTTCTCCGTCTTGCGTGCGGCCTTTATATTCGTATTTTCCTGACGCTCTGCCAGCTCCGCCTGCATCTCATTATACATATCCATGAGCGCATTGCCCACAGCCATCGGACAGCAGGCGCCTTTGCTGGTGTCCTTTCTCGAGACACGTCTCGCTGTATAGGACGGACACGAACCGCTGGAATTGAGCTGATCCACGATCGTCTCAATATCAATCCCTCCTCTGGCACTGATAGATATCATTCGTGAGAGTCCGACCATAAAGTTATTGCATCCGCCTGTGGATCCTTTGCTTAAATACGTCTCCAGAAGAGCTCCTGTATGCGGATCAAACAATGCGATACAGTGAAGGCTTCCACATCCCGTGGTCAGTTTCCTCTTCTTTCCGACTACATCGTCTGTGACGAGCAGGATCTCGCCTCTCTTAAGACCTTCGCCTGCAGAAACTTTCTTCGTCTCTTTTTTCTCAGTGGTATTGAGGATGCCGATCCTCTTACATCCGTCACGGAAGATCGTGATACCCTTCAGCCCCTTCTCATAAGCATACAGATAGAGACTTTCGGTCTCTTCCACCGTAAAGCGGTTCGGCACGTTTACAGTAGAACTGATCGAGGCGTCAATATGTGTCTGCCATATTGACTGCATATCAATCCTCTGCCGGTACTCCAGTGTCATAGCTGTTACAAAATAGTCCGGCAGCTCTGAATCACTCTTCAGTCCGTGCTGTTTCATATAGCTCTCTACGATCTTTGTATAGACTTTATAATAAACATCCGTGCCGTGCAGGGATTCTGTCTTGCGCTCATAATAATTTGCATAGACAGGCTCGATGCCTCCCGAGATTCCCAGCATGGTAGAGAGAGTTCCTGTCGGGGCGATCGTAAGGAGCTGGGAATTCCTCAAGCCGTATTTGCGCACCAGTTCCCTCGTCTTCTCAGATGTATTCGCCTCAAAAAACGGGGTGGACATGATCTCTTCTATATTACATTTTGCAAACGGACCTTTCTCTTTTGCCAGAAGAGCCGACGCCGCGATCGCGGAATCTGCCATTGCAAACCCGATATTGTCGCACATATTGACAGCGTCTTCTTCGCCGTAAGTAAGCCCCAGCTTGATCAAACAGTCTGCCAGCCCCATAATGCCAAGACCGATCTGACGCCACTCTCCCACACTGTCCTGCTGCTCTTTCAGCGGATGAAGCGGAAGCCCTTCCTCCAGCACTTCATTCAGGGCACCCACAGAAACCGCTACACAATGCTTCAGTCCCTCAAAATCAAACTGTGCATGGTCTGTAAACGGATCCTGGACAAATTCGGAAAGATTGATGCTTCCGAGCAGGCAGCTGCCGCCCGCAGGAAGAGGCTCCTCTGCGCAGGGATTTACACCGGCATAGGAGAATTCCTCTGTATTACTCAGCAAGTTCCACCCCTCGATCCGGTCCCAGAACAGAGCTCCCGGTTCTGCATAGTCCCAGTTCGTCTCAGCAATCCGGCGGAACAGATCCCGGGCATTTACTTTCTTTTCGATAACCTCTCCTGTTGCCTCTCTTGTATAGTGGAGCAGATAATCTTCATTATTCTTCACTGCTTCCATGAAATCTTCATGTATGCGGACAGAAATATTTGCTTTCGTCACCTTCTCCAGATCTGTCTTCAGATCGATAAACTCCTCTACATCCGGATGGGAACAGTCTATGGAGATCATAAGCGCTCCCCGCCGTCCGTTCTGGCCGATCAGCGCCGTCACAAGCGAATAGAGCTCCATGAAAGACACAGATCCGCTTGTCTCCTTTGCCGCATTATTGATTTTTGCACCGCGCGGGCTCAATTTGGAAATGTCCACGCCGCAGCCGCCGCCATAGCTGTATGTGCGGGCAAGTTTTTTCGCACAGTCAAAGATACTCTCGATATTATCCTCCGGCGGGTCGACCACATAGCAGTTGGAATATGTCACCTTTCTGCCTTCCTGATCCAGTCCTCTGTTAGAAAGGATACGTCCGCCAAACAGGAACTTCTTCTGGCGGATATATTCTGCGATATCTTCATTGCCGCCGCTGATCCGGTGCAGCCACTGTTCAA
>DYCJ01000074.1:2242-5691 GCA_019418195.1 Clostridiales bacterium
CTCTCGCCTTCATTACAATACTTTTTGGTCCAGATGTCTGTCCCGAGCTGGTTTTCTTCGCCCAGCCATTCTTCTACCGTCATTCTCACGTACCTCTTTTCAAATTTTCTATACACTAAAAATGTACCCTTCTTCACAGGAATACATGCGTCTGTAAAAAAGGGTATCATCTCATAAATAAAATATCAAGACTTGACAATCAGAAAATCAGTGTTCCAACCACAAAATATAGTGTTTTGCTTAATATTTTTATACAATATTTCCGTCCACTCCACTGTCCCGCCAGTTTTCGCGTTAACCATTCTGACATCTTTGATAAATCTTAAGATTTTTTTACACAAATCGTCTTGATAACACTATATTGGTATGACATAATGTCACTAACGGAAAAAGTTATGAGGAGGAAAAAGACTATGAAAAACAGAATCCGTAAAATGCTTCTGCTCATGTGTGCCATGATGCTGGCATTTGCCCTTACCGCATGCGGCGGTTCCGGCAATGACTCCGACACCGCTGATGACACGCAGACTGAAGACAACTCTGCTGCCGGAGATGACACCGCTGCAGATGATGATGCCGCTGCAGACGATACGTCAGAGGACGATGGAGCTGTAACTGGAAAATATGCTTCCATCCAGGAGTTCATCGAGTCCGATATGATGCAGGAACAGCTTGCAACTCAGATGTCATCTCTCGAAGGTTCAGGAATGTCCATGGAACTCTCAGCTGAAGACAACAAACTGATCTACAGCTTTAAGATCGATGATCCGGATCTCTCAGCAGCGATGGATGCGTCAGCCCTTGAATCATCACTTGATTCTCAGGCTTCTACCTTTGAATCCGTTGCAGGAGTCCTGCCTGCAGCTATCGATGTGGAAAATCCGGTTGTAGTTGTACGTTATCTGGACAGCGACGGCAACGAACTTGCTTCAAGAGAATTTGCAGCATCTGACGACACAGCAGATGATGCAGCTGCTGATACTGCAGAGTAATTCATATACAATTTCATACAGACAGAACTGCATACGCAGTTAAGATCAGGGGAATGCCCGGGAAACCGGCCATTCCCCTTTTGTGCGATAAGTCCGGAGGTCTGACACATGAATGGACATGCTTTCCTGTACAGACAGGCGGCTCACTGCAGAAAATTTTCGGAACTGTACATATTAGATATTGACAGTCAGTACATTTTTCTGCTCCTTTGTTCATACTGTACTCATCAGATAAGTACAGTATGAACAAAGGAGCAGAAAAATGAACGAAGCATATATCTCTATCGACCACCTTTCAAAGAAATTTGATAAAGACTTTGTACTAAAAGACGTCAATGCTGTTCTCCATAAAGGAGAGATTCTCGGCTTTCTTGGTCCAAGCGGTGCCGGAAAGACGACCACCATCAAGATCCTGACCGGACAGCTCCTGCCCACCTCGGGCACTGCGGAAGTCCTCGGCATCGATTGCCGGAAGATCGACGAGCGCATATATGAACAGATCGGCATTGTCACAGATTCCAGCGGCGTGTATGAGAGGATGACTGTCTTTGACAACCTGAAATACTTTGCCCGGATCTTAAACGTACCGCTTGAGAACATCGATCCGCTCCTGAAGCGCATCGGGCTCTATGAGCACAGAAAGAAACCGGCCTCAAAGCTCTCCAAAGGGCAGACCCAGAGACTTATCCTTGCAAGAGCGCTCCTGCATAAGCCGAAAGTCCTCTTCCTCGACGAGCCGACCAGCGGACTGGACCCGTCCACAGCCCTTGAGATCCACCGCATCTTAAAGGAACTCCGGGATGAGGGCATGGCGATCTTCCTTACTACACACAACATGGAGGAAGCCACAAAGCTCTGCGACCATGTCGCCCTCTTAAACGAAGGCGTGATCGTGGAATACGGCACCCCGGAAGAGATCTGCCTGAAGTACAACCGGATCAAAAAATACCGGGTACAGCTCACCGACGGCACGAAGCACATCCTCCTGCAGGGCGCTGATACTGCCGGACGCATCAGCTTATGGATGAATGAAGATAAGATCGAGACGCTCCACACCTGCGAGCCTACACTTGAGACCGTATTTTTAGAAGTAACAGGGAGGGAATTACAATGAATACCACAGTAAACAGTACAGCAAGATCTACAGGAAAGAAAAAAGCAGACGCGCCCAGGACACTCACTCTCAAGCCCGTGCACATGCGGAAGCTTGCCGCCATCATAGACGTAAAAGGGCGGGCGCTCTTCAGCAAAAACTTTATCATTATGCCTGTCTTCTCTCTGGGATTTACATTCCTGATGCAGGTACTCTACGAAAGAGCCTCCGGCGGTCTTGAAGCCATGAACGCCTACGCTCTTGCCATGGGAATGCTCATGAATGTGTCCATGATGGGCTTCTACTGCACTGCCGCATCTCTGGCAGAAGAAAAAGAGAAAAATACGCTTCGTACCCTGATGACTTCCTCTGTCAACGGGCTTGAGTTCTTCCTCGGGAGTCTCATTCCTATCGTACTGATGACCGAGGCCGTCAATGTACTCTGTGTCTTTATCGTGCATATGACCATGAACCCGATACAGTGGGCAGCTTACCTCGCAGTCACCACTACTGCTTCCGTCATCGCATCTGTAGGCGGGATGCTCCTTGGAATCTTTGCAAAGAATCAGGTATCGGCGAGTACCCTCACTACACCTGTGGTGCTCGTGTTCATGATGATTCCCATGTTTACCGGATTCAGCGAGACGCTCCAGAAGATCAGTATGTTCTTCTTTACCGGGATCGCATTCGATGCCATCGCAAATATCTCAAACGGACTTCCCGCAGTGGATGCGAAAGGTATCGCCGTACTCGCGGCAGAGTTTATCCTGTCCGTGATACTTTTCCTCGTCCTGTACCGCAGGAACGGATTCGAGAGGTGAGCCTATGGAAATTATTTTAAGCAACGCAAGCGACCGGCCGATCTACGAACAGATCACATCCCAGATCAAGGAAATGATCATGAAAGGATCCCTGAAGCCCGGGGAACCCATGCCCTCCATGCGGAAGCTGGCAAAAGATCTCCACGTCAGCGTCATCACCACCCAGAGGGCCTATGACGACCTGTCAAGAGACGGATTTATCGTTACAGTGCCGGCGAAAGGCACCTTTGTATCCACACAGAATCAGGACTTCATTAAAGAGGAGAACCTGCGGCGTATAGAGAAACTTCTCTCAGATGCCGCAGCCCTCGGGCGCGAAAACGGGCTATCTCTTGAAGAGCTGAAAGCCACACTGGAGGTCGTGTATGAAGACGAATAACAATCATATGAAGGGTATAACAATCTCAATATTATCTTCACATAAGGAGCAGCATTATGGAATATGCAATCGAAGTCAGAAATCTGACGAAACGTTATAAAGGTTTTACTCTGGACGATATCTCGTTCGCACTTCCCCAAGGCACGGTCATGGGCCTGATCGGG
>DYCJ01000074.1:5701-10705 GCA_019418195.1 Clostridiales bacterium
TTATCAACTCGATCCTCGGCATTGCAGACAGCGAATCCAGCCTCACGGCAATGCTCGGACTGGACATGAAGACTCACAGCAAGAAGATCAAGGAAGACATCGCCGTCATTTTCAATGACTCCCACTATGACATCAACCTGACTCCAAAGATCATCGGGCACATCCTCTCTAAAGTATACAAGAACTGGGATGCTCCCCTCTTCTTTGAATATCTGGAACGGTTCGATCTGCCGGAGAAAAAGAAGATCAAAAAGCTCTCCACAGGTATGCGGGTAAAACTGGAGTTTGCCGCAGCATTAAGCCACCACCCGAAGCTCCTGATCCTGGATGAAGCTACAAGCGGGCTCGACCCTGTATTCCGAGACGAGATCCTGGATATCTTACGGGAGTTTACCGAAGACGAGGACCATGCGGTGCTCATGTCCTCTCACATCACCAGCGACCTTGACAAGATTGCCGACTATATCGCCTATCTTCATGAGGGAAAGATGCAGTTTGTCAAGACCTATGACGAGATCCTCAATGACTACGGCATCATCACCTGCGGACAGGAACTCTTCGACACCTTAAGCCGGGATGACATCGCGGCATACAAAAAGGAGCCCTACAGCTACCGTGTGCTTGTGAAAAACCGTGCGAAGCTGCGTCAGATATTTCAGGATATTCCGATGGAAAACGCATCTGTCGAAGACATCATGCTATTCTATGTAAAAGGAGAAAAAGTGAAATGAAAGGGATCATACTCAAAGACTTATATGAGAATTTTTACATAAAGAAAAACCTTGCATCCTATATATTCGGTGCTTTAATTATCGGGCTTGCAGCATTTTTTATAGACACGAGCTACGCTTTTATACTCTATACAATGCTTTTGACTATTCTCTTCGGCTCAGCTACACTGGAAGCCTCTTATGAGCAGGACGAAAAAGCGAATTTCTACAAACTTCAGTTCACATTTCCGATGACAAAAGCAGAGATTGTGGTCTCCAAATACCTGCTTGCCCTGATCTGTACCGGTATCAGTCTGCTGATTGCCCTGATCTACGCGCTGGCAAGCGTATATCTCCGTCATCTGGTCACCCTGACAGAAGCGCTGACAGTCTGGGGACTGAGTATCTGCGTATCTCTTGTCTTTACATCTGTCGTATACATCTTCTACTTCCTGCTGGGGAAAAAGATCGGAACGATCATTTATGTAGCGGCGGCTGCAATCCTCGGCGGCATGTACAGAAGTTCTACCGTGTTCATCGGGATAGAGAGCTATACTTCAATGGATATGGCAGCCCGCCTCTGGTTTCTCCTGCCGGCTTCGCTCGCGGTCTTTGTGCTGAGCTGCCTTCTGTCCATACAGATTTATAAGAAGAAATACTCATAAAAATCCTCCCTGTGGCTATGAAAAGATAAAAAGTATCAGATCAAGCCGCAGGGGTTTTTTCTTTATTGCTTTATATTAAACTTCCTCTTCTGGCAGCAGATCCTGCATACTCTTCAGACTGATCGCCAGTGTCGAAGTATTGTGCAGGAGCGCCGATGTCGTTGGCTGTATCACCCCGCCCACGCCCAGGGCGATGAGGCCTGAATTGATCCCGACGATTCCTCTGTAATTACACTGGATGCGCTTCATCATGGCATTAGCCAGTTTCTTCAGTGTCACGATCACGCGCAGATCATCTGCCGCAATAGTGATATCTGCTATTTCCCGGGCAATCTCCGCCCCGTCGCTGATGGCAATACCTGCATCCGCAGCTGAAAGTGCCGGGGAATCATTGATCCCGTCTCCGATCATAATGACCTTCTTACCGGCTTCCTTCTCTTTCTCTACGAACCGGGCTTTATCTTCCGGCAGCACTTCCGAATAATACTCATCCACGCCCACGCGTCTCGCGATGGACGCAGCCGTACGCTCACTGTCTCCGGTCATCATCACGACCTTTTTCAGTCCCTCTTCTTTCAGCATCTTTACCATATCCGCCGCCTCTTCCCGGAGGGGATCCTCAATGCAGATGACCGCTGTCAGCTCGCCGTCGATAGCCAGATACAGGTGGGAATACTCTGACGGAAGAGTGTCAAAGCGCTCCTGCATCTCCGGCCGGATCCTGCAGTCCTCGTCCTCAAATACGAAATGACTGCTGCCGATGACTACTTTCTTTTCCCCGATATATGACGAAATACCATGAGCAACGATATACTCCACTTTCGAGTGCATCTCTTCGTGGTAGAGCTTTCTCTTTTTTGCCGCATCCACCACTGCCTTGGCCATGGAATGTGGAAAATGTTCTTCCAGACAAGCAGCGATGCGGAGCGATTCGTCTTCAGGATAGTCTCCAAAAACGACTACTTCTTTCACTGTCGGCTTTGCCTTTGTCAGCGTACCGGTCTTGTCAAATACGATCGTGTCGGCCTCTGCCACAGCCTCCAGATATTTTCCGCCTTTTACCGTGATACCATGCTGTCCGGCCTCACGGATAGCAGAAAGCACTGCGATGGGCATCGCGAGCTTCAACGCACAGGAAAAGTCTACCATCAGGACGGAAAGCGCCTTTGTCACATTGCGGGTGACAAGTCCCACGATGCTTGTGCCGAGAAGTGTATACGGCACCAGTTTATCCGCCAGATGTTCTGCCTTACTCTCCAGTGCGGATTTCAGCTTCTCGGAGTCTTCGATCATAGTCACGATCTTCTCAAATCTCGTCGAACCAGATACTGCTTTTACAAGAATCTCAAGTTCTCCTTCTTCCAGAACTGTTCCTGCATAGACAGTCTTACCTGTTTCTCTTCTTACCGGTAGTGACTCACCTGTAAGAGACGCCTGATTGACCATGCCTTCTCCTCCGGACACTTCACCGTCAAATGGGATCACATTTCCCATATGAACGACTACCGTATCACCGGGCCGGATATCCGATGCATTAACGAGTATTTCCTGGTCGTCTTTTTTCAGCCATACTTTCTTTACGTTGAGAGACATGCTTCTGGCAAGATCGCCCACAGATTTTTTATGCGTCCACTCTTCCAATAATTCTCCCACACCGAGCAGGAACATGACGGACCCTGCCGTGTCAAAGTCGCCCCTGATCACGGACACGCCGATGGCTGTCGCGTCAAGGACAGGCGCCTCAATCTTTCTCTTGGCGAGACACTTAAGTCCTTTCCATATATAGCGCAGCGCCTTGAATGTCATCCATACCTTTCGGATCGGATACGGAACGATGAGCTTACTGCCGTAATGCAGGATCACCCTTGTGATCAACTGCTCCCGAAATGATGAATTCAGCTCTCTTCCGGAGCTTGACAGTACATTCTCAGGAACATCCGTATTCTCATAACTGAACCCTTTGAGCACTGCGATCACCTCTTCGCGGCTTCCCATGTAACAGATCACGGCATCTGCGGTGCGCTCATATACCTTTGCATCTGTCACATATTCCTGCCTGCCGAGAAACCAGCAAAGAGTATCCGCCTGCGCACATGTCATTCTTCCCTGAACAACATGAATACGCAGACGGCCTTTTATCTCATGCTTTATGATAAATTTCATAGCCTGCTATACAGTCTCTGTACTGCCAGCTTCCGCACCGTTATCCTCTGTTCCGCTCTCGTCAGCCTGAACAGCCGCAGCTTCTTCCGCCGCTCTCTTCTCATTGATCTGTTCAGCTTCGGCTAAGATGTCCTCTGCATTTTCCTGTATCGTCGTTGCTGTCTTCATCACACAGTCCTTTGCACGCAGAGCAGCTGCCGTGCAGTTCGTATATACCTTCTTTGCGTCCTTGCTTGAGAGCACTTTCACTCCCGCTGTTCCGAACAGGACGCCTCCTGCGAATAAACCGATTTTCTTTAATGTTGAAACACTGATCATAATTAAGTACCTCCTTGTGTGCCTGAAACATTTGTTGTGTTTGACTTATTTGTGCTTATAGCCCGTATAGAATACCATCACAAAACAGAAGACCGCAGCCCACGCCCAGAATCTATGTTGTTTCACAGCTATATCACTCCCTTGTTAATAATATGTAAAATTATCGGGTTCTGTCACATCATAGCGCTCTGCTTCGAGGCTAGTCAATTCTAACACTTTCTATCGATAAATCTTATCATTTTACCTGTCACATGCAGTTTACATAAAAATAACCGGCTATTTTGAAGAAAATTTCAGATAAATACAAATATGCTCTCCAAAAACACCGGTCACTTTTCAACTTTTATTTTTGCTATTTCCTGATTTTTCAGATACCCGCATCGCCGCATTCCTTCCCGCACCACTTTATTCCAGTTCCCAGGGGAAAGATGGCAGATCGTGTTATCGTCCAGCGTGATCTCACACCCGCTCTCTGCCCCGCAGTCCCCGGAGCACTCTACTTTATACATGTTCTTCCGGCTGATCGCCCCGATCCCCTCAAGAGCATTGACCATGCGGTACACAGTCGCAACACCGATCTTAGCATCCGCCTTTGACGCTTTATAAAATATCTCCTTGCAGCTTGCACAGTCATTTTCCAGAATGATATCTATAAGTACCAGGCGCTGCTTTGTAATACGGCATCCATTTTCCTTCAGTTTTTCAATGATCTGTTCTTTCTTACTCACTGTTGTCTCCTGACACTTCAAACGACACTATCACTCCCGCCAGATAACGACATTCAGGATATACTGACTACTTTAAATCCGGCGTCCTCCACGGCACGTTTCAGTTTTTCTTTATCCACATCGCGGTCACATGACACTTCTGCGCTGTTGTTTTTCAAACTGACTTTAGCCGCTGCTCCGTCTATAGCATTGATTGCTCTTGTGACACCGTTGACACAGTTCTGACAGTGCATTCCCGATATTTCTATCGTATAATGAGCGGTCACCGGGCCGTTTAGTTTTTTCTTTTTCGGCTTCGGTCTCCTGACCGTACCCGATCCGCCTCCGCAGCAGGCGCCCTCTCCTTTGAAATGTTTGATCGAACTTTTTGTCGCAAAAATGAGCACTATGACCAGAATTAATATAATGACTGCATTAACC
>DYCJ01000075.1:0-8477 GCA_019418195.1 Clostridiales bacterium
TCATCTGTCAATTCGCTGAGTACATCGGGCAATTCAATGTCGTAACGCTCCACAATGTCTTTAAAATAAACCTCAGTGAAAAGATTTTGCAAATAGGTCATTTTCTCTGCGTTGCTCTTCTTTGTTAAAACAAGCGGCATACCGCCGTACAAAGCATATTCTTCATAGGCTTCGGATTTATCCCCGCCCATATATGCGAAGCATTCTGCAAAAGAGAGGGGAAAAACTTTTATTTCATCTCCTCTGCCGCGAAATGCAGTCAGAACATCTCTGGTCAGCATTTTGGAATTGCTCCCCGTTACATAAATATCAACATTGCGAAGCCGCATAAGACCGTTCAGCACATTATAAAGACGGATATTCTCCGGATTTTTCAGTTCCTCTTTCGTAATGGCATACTGTATCTCGTCAATAAGGATATAGTACATATCCTTGTTGACAATTTTTCCGCGGATATATCGCGACAACTCATCAGGATCACGATATTTCAAATAAAGATCATCGTCCAGGGCGATCATAATGATCTGTTCCTCTTTTACCCCGCTTTCCAGCAGATGATCATAAAAAAGATTGAACAGCAGGAAACTTTTGCCGCATCTTCGAATTCCGGTGATCACTTTGATCATCCCGTTTCCCTTTTTGCCGGTCATCTTGTCAAGATACTCGTTTCGTTGGATAACGTTCTGCATGGCAGTCCTCCTGATTCTTGAAACTTTCGGATATTTTACCCCAACTTTCAACTATAGTATGCCACTGTTTGAGGAAATTATCAAGTATTTCGCTTAAAACTCTGGTGCAAATGCACTCAAGTTTAAAGTGATCGGGCACAAAACCCTACTGCTTATAACTCATAATCAATACATATAATGAATAAAACACTTGTATTTTTCCTGCTTTTTGTCTACTCTTATATATAGAGTTCTTCTCTCTTTTCACGAGAGGATACTAAATTATGAATAGAAGAGGTATGCGAAATGAAACCGATCAAAGAAGGAAAAGTACGCGAGATCTATGATAACGGCGACAGCCTGATCCTTGTAGCTACTGACAGGATCAGCTGCTTTGATGTGATCCTTAAGAACACAATTACCAAGAAAGGAACTGTCCTGACACAAATGTCCAAATTCTGGTTCGAGATGACACAGGACATCCTGCCGAACCACATGATCACAACAGATGTAAATGAGATGCCGGAGTTCTTCCGTCAGCCGCAGTTTGACGGCAACAGCATGATGTGCAGAAAGCTTCAGATGCTTCCCGTTGAGTGCATCGTCCGCGGATACATAACAGGAAGCGGGTGGGCAAGTTACCAGAAAGACGGCACTGTATGCGGCATCACATTACCGGAAGGATTAAAAGAATCCGACAAGCTGCCTGAGCCGATCTACACACCTTCCACTAAGGCTGAGATCGGTGACCACGATGAGAATATCTCCTACGAGCAGAGCATCGAGCACCTTGAAAAAGCATTCCCCGGCAAGGGAGAAGAATACGCTCAGAAACTTCGCGACTATACAATCGCCCTGTATAAGAAATGCGCAGACTACGCCCTGAGCCGCGGCATTATCATCGCGGATACAAAGTTCGAGTTCGGTCTGGATGAAGAGGGCAACATCGTACTTGGTGATGAAATGCTCACACCGGACAGCTCACGCTTCTGGCCCGCCGACGGATACGAGCCGGGACACGGACAGCCGTCCTTCGACAAACAGTTCGCGCGCGACTGGCTGAAAGCTAATCCGGATAACGACTGGACACTTCCGGAAGACATCGTAGAAAAGACGATCGATAAATATCTCCAGAGCTATGAAATGCTGACAGGGGAAAAATTACAGTAAAAAAATGCTAAACATACAGGCTGTACATCATCATATTCTGAGATGTACAGCCTTTGTTTAAGAAGGGGGAAATATCTTGCCGGACAGACAAAAAAGAGAACATATCAGATACCGCATTTACGAAATTATCGAAGTGCGCACCGGGGCTGCTGATCCTGCCGCGCGAATCTATGACTGTATATATTTTCTCACCATCGTCGTCAACCTGACGGTGAGCATCATGCATACATACGAATCATACCGGCTGAAGTACGGAGACCACCTGCTCCTTATTGAGAATATCACAGTGGCGATATTCTGCATCGATTACATACTCCGGTTATTCACGGCAAAATATATGTATCCGGAATCAAAAGAGCCGCGGGCCATACGGAAATATGTCTTCTCCTTTACGGGAATCATAGATGTACTTTCTTTCCTGCCATATTATCTTCCGGTCTTTTTTCCGTCGGGAGCTGTTGCATTCCGGCTGCTGAGGGTCATGCGTGTATTCCGGCTCTTTCGGATCAATGCGTACTATAATTCGTTCAAACTCATAACAGAAGTGCTGAACAGCAAGAGGCAGCAGCTCTTCTCCTCGGTATTCACGATCCTCATTCTCATGCTCGCCTCAAGCCTGTGTATGTATAGTCTGGAGCATGAAGCACAGCCGGAAGTGTTCACCAACGCATTTTCCGGGATCTGGTGGGCTGCGTCCACGCTGCTGACTGTGGGATACGGGGATATTTATCCCATCACTACGCTTGGGAAACTGTTCGGTATCTTCATCACATTCCTGGGCGTAGGTATGGTCGCGATCCCCACCGGTATCATATCCGCCGGTTTCGTGGACCAGTATTCCCGCATCAAGCGGATGAGCGAATACGGTCAAGAAGCTGACGTACACTTTATCAAAATCCACCTGACAGCCCGAGATCCCTGGGTGAAGAAAAGCATCTCCCAGCTCCATCTTCCGGAGCGCGTCATCGTGGCTGTCGTATTACGCAATCACCGCGCGTTTGTACCAAAGGGGAATTTTGTCCTTCGTCAGGATGACGTAATGGTTCTGGCGGCAGAATCCTTTCAGGATAAAGAACATATCCGGCTCAAAGAGATCATCCTGCAGAAGAATAATCCGTGGAACGGACAGCGCATCCGGGATCTGGATATCTCCAGACATTCCGTCATCGTGCTTGTAAAACGTAAGGAAAGAGTCATGATCCCGAACGGGAATCTGATCCTGCGGGAGGGAGATATGGTAATACTTTATTCGGAGATGAGGATTGCAAATGTAGAGGAAATTGAGATTTAAATTTCCAGTGAGCATTTTACCTCCCGTATATCTTCTGTATTTTTCTGGCGTTTTTATCAGGCTTGTGTTATCATGAACAAAATCTTCCGGATCAGACACCGCTGAATCTGTCGGACATGTATTATAAGACAGATGATTCCCACGCAGGCCTAGAGCTGACAGCGGTGATGCTGAACATCTCAGGGAAACATAACCGGAAGCTGAAAGAAGCCTGCAGGACACTTAGGGAATACGCTATCTATACTGATAAAGTCCGAAAGTATGTAGAAGCAATGGAGCTTGCGGACGCGGTGGAGCGGGCAATCCAGGAGTGTATCGCAGGAGGCGTGCTGAAGGATTTTCTGGAGAAGCATAGAGCGGAGGCGAAGGAAATGAGTATATTCGAATATGACCAGGAAAAACATATGCTACAGGAACGGGAAGAGGCCTGGGCGGACGGACATAGCGCCGGTCTGAAAGAAGGCAGAGCCGCCGGGCTGGAAGAGGCTCGCTTGTCTATGATCATACAGATGCTCAAGAACGGAATGAGCGAAGAAGATATTTCCCGTGTGGCGGGAGCGTCGGAGGAAGAAATCAAGAAAGCGAAAGACTTATCTTTGTAAAAACGCAACTTCGATTCCGTGGCTTTGCCACTTCATCCCCTCTGTGTACCTTCACACTAGGCTCGACAAGACCTCGCCAAGTGTTCAGGCATCAGTCGCGGGCTGGCGCCCTATGCCTTTACTACCATTCGCCGTGCGCAACTTCGATTCCGCGGCTTTGCCGCTCCATCCCCTCTGTGTACCTTCACACTAGGCTCGACAAGACCTCGCCAAGTGTTCAGGCATCAGTCGCGGGCTGGCGCCCTATGCCTTTACTACCATTCGCCGTGCGCAACTTCGATTCCGCGGCTTTGCCGCTCCATCTCAGTCGCGGGCTGGCGCCCTATGCCAAATCACAAGAATCCCCTGCGAAAAATGTAAACACTTTTCGCAGGGGATTCTTCTGCTTTGTCGCACGGCTTGTAGCCATCACGAAAGCTCTAGTTTCCCTGTATATAACTGATAGTATGTTCCTTTCAGTTTCAGCAGTTCTTCGTGTGTACCTCTCTCGATAATGCGTCCATGTTCAAGTACCATGATCGCATCGCTGTTGCGGATGGTTGAGAGTCTGTGGGCGATCACGAATACGGTACGCCCTTTCATCAGGTTATCCATACCTTTCTGCACGATCTGCTCTGTTCTGGTATCGATGGATGACGTTGCCTCATCGAGGATCAGTACCGGCGGATCCGCGATAGCCGCTCTCGCGATCGCGAGGAGCTGTCTCTGACCCTGGGAGAGTTCTTCACCGTCACCGCTCAGATGTGTGTCATACCCGTTCGGGAGCATGCGGATAAATCCATCTGCCTGAGCGAGTTTTGCAGCATTTACTACTTCCTCGTCTGTCGCATCCAGTTTACCGTACCGGATGTTCTCTTTGATCGTTCCGGTGAACAGGTGTGTATCCTGAAGAACGATACCGAGTGACCGTCTCAGGTCAGCTTTCTTTATCTTATTGATATTGATATCGTCATAACGGATCTTACCGTCCGCCACATCATAGAAGCGGTTGATAAGATTGGTGATCGTCGTCTTGCCCGCTCCGGTGGAACCTACGAAGGCAAGTTTCTGGCCCGGCTTCGCATACAGGGTCAGATCATGGAGCACCATATGATCCGGCGTATACCCGAATGTCATATCATAGAAACGTACATCGCCTTTGAGTTCCTGATAGGTAACTGTACCGTCTGCCTTGTGCGGATGTTTCCACGCCCAGAGACCGGTACGCTCCTCACATTCTGTAAGACTGCCGTCCGGATTTCTCTTCGCATTGACAAGAGTCACATAACCGTCATCCACTTCCGGCTCTTCATCCATCATCCTGAAGATGCGCTCCGCACCTGCAAGAGCCATGATGATCGAGTTGAACTGCTGCGCCACCTGCATGAACGGCTGGGTAAAACTCTTCGTAAACTGCAGGTATGACGCCATAACACCCAGGGTGATATTGCCGATGCCCGCTACAGAAAGGAACCCTCCAAATACTGCTGTCAGCACGAACTGCAGATTTCCGAGGTTTCCGATGATCGGTCCCATCATGCTGGCAAATGTATGCGCATTCGACGCACTCGTAAAGAGCCGCTCATTCAGCTCGTCAAATTCTTTCTCCGAGATCTTCTCGTGATTAAATACTTTGATGACCCTCTGTCCGTTCATCCGCTCTTCCACAAATCCCGTGATGTCTGCCAGATCAAGCTGCTGACGGATGAAATATTTTCCGCTGTTTCCTGTTACCACTTTCGATACCAGGATCATCACAAGGATCATGAGCACGGCAAGCGCTGTCAGGATCGGACTCAGGACCAGCATGGAAATAAATGTAACTACAATCGTGAATGCCGACATGAGCACCTGCGGGATAGACTGGTTGATCATCTGACGCAGTGTATCCGTATCATTCGTGTAGAGACTCATGATCGAGCCATTCGTATTCTGATCGAAATAACGAATCGGAAGCGTCTGCATGTGTTCAAACATCTCATCACGGACACGCTTAAGTACGCCCTGGCCGATCACAACCATCATACGGCTGTAGATGAATGTGGAGATCACGCCCAGGAGGAAGATGGTACCCAGGAGTGTCAGCGCCTGATAGAGTTCTGTATAATCCGGATCCTGCTGGCCGATCAGCGGGATGATAAAGTCATCCAGAAGAAACTTCAGTGACAGGGACACAGAGATCGAAGCAATCGAACTCATGAGGATACAGATCAGTACAATGATAAACTGTACCTTATATGTGCTGATCACATAGCCGAGCAGCCTTTTTGCCGTCTTGAGCGTTCCCTTTGTCACAGCCGGGCCGCCGCCCGCTCTCTGCCGGACAGGCTGTGCGTTACTGTTGTTGTTCTGATCACTCATCCTCTTCGCCTCCCTTCACCTGTGATTCGTATACTTCTCTGTAAATATCATTCGTCTTAAGGAGTTCTTCTGATGTTCCGATGCCGTTGATCTCACCGTTATCCATGACGATGATCAGATCCGCATCTTCTACAGACGAAATCCTCTGTGCAATGATGATCTTCGTCGTATCCGGGATCTCCTCGCGGAATGCCTGACGGATCAAAGCATCGGTCCTTGTATCCACCGCACTGGTAGAGTCGTCAAGGATCAGGATCTTCGGCTTCTTGAGCAGAGCTCTCGCAATACACAACCTCTGTTTCTGACCGCCGGATACATTGTTTCCGCCTTCCACGATCATCGTGTCATATCCGGCAGGGAACTCCTGTATAAAATTGTCTGCCTGTGCCAGCTTACAGACTCTCTGTACTTCCCCGTCACTGGCATTCTCGTCGCCCCAGCGCACATTTTCATAAATGCTGCCCGTAAAGAGCACATTTTTCTGGAGCACCATGGACACCTGATCACGGAGCGCTTCAAGACTGTATCTGCGGACGTCCACGCCGCCGACTTTCACGCTTCCGTCCGTCACGTCATAAAGTCTCGGGATCAGCTGGACAAGCGTAGACTTCGCGCTTCCCGTGCCTCCGATGATTCCCACGACCTGACCGCTTTTAATATGAAGGTTTACATCTTTCAGCGAAAGATTTCCGCCCTCTCCTGCATAGCTGAAATTCACATGTTCAAAGTCAATGTCTCCGTTCGCCACTTCCGTGACAGCATCCGCAGCATCCTCCATCTCAGGCACTTCCTCGAGCACCTCGGTGATACGGTCAGTAGACGCCTCGGCTATCATGATCATTGTAAACACAAAAGTCACCATCATAAGTGACATCAGGATCTGGAGTGCATACACGATAACACTTGTCAGTTCCCCTGTCTGCATGGTCCCGCCGATAATGCTCTCTCCTCCGATGAGCACCATGATGATGACGACCGCATACACCATGAACTGCATGATCGGCGAGTTCCATGCCACGATCTTCTCCGCCTTTGTGAAAAGCTTAAATACAAGCTCGGACACCTTGCCGAATTTTTCCACTTCATGATCGGCGCGGACATAGGCCTTTACAACTCTGGCCGCATTTACATTTTCCTGCACTGTGTTGTTCAGTACATCGTATTCATCGAATACCTGGACAAAATGAGGGTGGGCTTTCTTAGCGATAAAGATCAGCGCCCCGCCCAGCACCGGCACGGTTATCAGCATTATGAGCGCGATCTGCATATTGATCGTCATCGTCATGATCAGCGAGAGTACGATCATGATCGGCGCTCTTGCCAGCAACCGGATCGTAAACATATATGCCATCTGCACGTTTGTAATATCTGTTGTCATCCTCGTCACAAGACTGGAGGTTGAAAAATGGTCGATATTTCCAAAAGAGAAATCCTGTATCTTATAAAAAATATCATGGCGCAGATTCTTTGCATACCCGGAAGATGCGATCGCGCCCATCTGCCCTGCCTTTGCACCGAATAGAAGCGCAAGCATCGCCATCACAACGAGCAGCACCCCCATCCGGATGATGTAGCTCATATCGCCGTTTGCGATCCCGACATCGATGATGTTGGCCATCAGCAGCGGGATCAGCACTTCCATCAACACTTCAAGACAGACCAGTACAGGGGTCAGAAAAGATTCTTTTTTATATTCCCTGACGGAATGAAGTAGTTTTCTATTCATGGTCTGTTATCTCCTCTCTCCTTTTTTCATCACCGGACAAATTAGCGGACATCTGTTCCAGCACTTCCCTGCAGACTGCGAGTTTATCCTCAGGAATTCCCCGCGCAAGAAGGTCTTCGATATATCGGATATTATCCATAATATGCTGCCGTACCCCTTTTGCCTTCTCTGTCGGCACCAGTTTCTTCAGCCGTGCATCCTGCTTCACCGGCTCTCTCGTGATAAATCCGTTCTTCTCCAATATCTTGAGCGTCCCCGTAGCAGTAGACCTGCGGATCTGGAATTCTTTCTCCACATCTTTCTGATAGATATCTCTCTGCAGAGACTGGAACAAAATATAATGCAGGACAAGCCTCTGCATGTTGGTCGTCAGGCTGTCCTCCTCTTCCTGAATACACATCTGCCGCTTGAGCTGGTGCGAAAGCATATTGATAAGCCTTCCCACATCATGGCTGTTCTCATGCGTATCCACGGTCTTGCTGCCGCACATTGCCGTCCCACATCCTTTCCATATCCAAAATATTTGTTCGGTAACTAACAATATAGTATATAGAATTAAAATTATTGTCAATCATCAAAATGCACAAAAGAAAAACATCCTGCACATAAAAAATCATAAGTTTTCAGCTCGTTGCTTTTATAAGTTTTTCCTATATTTTTCATGTTTTTTTCTTCTTTTT
>DYCJ01000075.1:8487-10576 GCA_019418195.1 Clostridiales bacterium
GAAAGAGAGGGCTCATTATGAAACAAAATAATATGTTAGCTATGATTTTAGCTGGCGGCCGCGGCTCACGTCTTCATGATCTGACGAAAAAAGTGGCTAAACCGGCTGTTTCATATGGCGGGAAATACCGCATCATCGATTTCCCACTCAGTAACTGTGCAAACAGTGGTATTGATGTTGTCGGTGTATTAACGCAGTATGAATCTGTTCTTCTTAACAGTTATGTCGCAGCGGGACGCCGCTGGGGCCTTGATGCAAAAGACAGCGGTGTATACGTTCTGCCGCCTCGTGAAAAATCTGATGCAGACCTCGATGTATACAGAGGAACTGCCGATGCGATCTCACAGAATATCGATTTTATCGATACATATTCCCCGGAATATCTTCTGATCCTTTCCGGAGACCACATCTATAAAATGAACTATGCAAAGATGCTCGCTTATCACAAAGAATGCCAGTCTGACGCAACGATCGCGGTGATCGAAGTTCCTATGAAAGAGGCAAGCCGTTTCGGTATCATGAATACAAATGAAACAGGCCGTATCATTGAATTCGAAGAGAAACCTGAGCATCCGAAGAGCAATCTCGCATCAATGGGTATCTATATCTTCAACTGGAAGACTCTTAGAAAGATGCTTCTTGCAGATATGAAGTCGAATGAATCTTCACATGACTTCGGTAAAGATATCATCCCGACTCTGTTAGCTGAAGGCAAAAATGTCTTCGCTTACAAATATAAAGGCTACTGGAAAGATGTCGGAACAATTGATTCTCTCTGGGAAGCTAATATGGATCTGCTCAGCAAGAATAATGAGCTTGATCTCAATGATCCTACATGGAAGATCTATACGGAAGACGTGACAGCACTGCCGCAATATGTCGGTGCTGATGCCTCTATCGAAAAAGCATTCATTACCCAGGGCTGTGTTGTAGATGGTGAAGTAAAGAATTCTGTACTGTTTACAAATGCAAAGGTTGCTGCGGGTGCCAAGGTCATTGACAGTGTACTGATGCCAGGCGCAGAAGTTGCCGAAGGAGCTGTCGTCACACGTGCCCTCGTAGCCGATGGTGTTAAGATTGGCAAAAACGCAGTAGTAGGAAGTGCTGACAGTGAAAACATTGAACTTGTCGCAAAACGTGTAAAGGGGGATGAATAATATGAATAAGGCATTTGGAATCATTAATTTTGCCGGAAATCACATCCATGTAGACGGACTTCAGGAATACCGTCCTGTAGGAGCGTTCTCATTCCTCGGCAGATATCGTATCATCGATTTCCCGATCTCCAATATGAGTAACAGTGGTATTGATAATATCCAGGTTTATGTGCGCAGGAAACCGCGTTCTCTGACCGAGCATCTCGGCACCGGACGTCATTACAATATCAACTCCAAGCGTGGCAAGCTGAGCATTATGTACGCGGAACAAGGTCAGATCGGTAATATCTACAGCACAGATATCGCTGCTTATATCGATAATCTGGACTGCATCGAGCGCATATCCCAGCCGTATGTTGTCATCGCACCGAGCTACATGATCTACACAGCTGACTACAGTGATTTTATTCAAGCACACATCGATTCAGGCGCAGATATTTCCATGATGTATCATGCTGTCGATAACGCAAAAGATGCATTCCTTGCATGTGATACACTGAATATCAATAAGCAGAAAGGTGTACTTTCTATCGAGCCGAACCGCGGTAATGCAAAAAACAGAAACATTTTCATGGATACATATGTAATGGCAAAAGAGCTTTTCCTCGAACTGGTAAATAAAGCTCATAAGACATCATCTATGTATACATTTGCAGATATCATTGACGAAGAGTGTGAAGAACTTGACATCCGCGCCGTTCCGCACAAAGGATTTTTCGCAGCGATCACAGACTTCAAGAGCTACTATGACGCAAATATGGCTCTGATCGATCTGAAGAACGCTATGAACCTGTTCGATGATGAATGGCCGGTATATACCCGCACGAATGACTCCTGCCCGACGCAGTATTTTGCAGACAGCAAAGTTACTTCCTCTGTTGTCTCCAACGGCTGCCTGATCGACGGCGAGATTGAAAATTCCATCATCGGAA
>DYCJ01000076.1 GCA_019418195.1 Clostridiales bacterium
GTGATCTTCCGGCCTGCATTTCTCAAATCTCCGGCAATCTGTGCGGTAACCGCCGCCACATCTTCCTTGCTGAGACCTTTCCCGTAATTCGTGGCAAGCGCTTCCTTCAATTCTTTCATCGTGACTTTCTTTTCATCGTAGACCAGTTTCTTGACCGCATACAGGGAATCCGCCATGTTGGCAATGCCAAACCCCTGAGGACCGGTGAAGTTATAGACTGCGCCGCCCTCCTGCAGCGCCCTGCCACGATGGATGCAGTCGTCCACCATAGAAGATTCAAAGGGAAGGGGACAGCGTTCCGCATGCGCCATATCTATGGCATTGTCCGCATTCACCAGCAGTTCGATGGCATATTTCATCTGCGCCTTGTAAGCGTCATAAAATTCATCGAACGTTTTCATCTCCTCTACATTTCCTGTCTTCAGCCCGACCTGGACGCCTTTATCCATCCCGTTTGAGAATACCAGTTCCAGCGGCCGGCACATATTAAAGAACGCAGCGTCGTGCCATCCTTCCGTCTTTCCTGCTTTCTGCGGTTCCACACAGCCGATGATATTGTATTCTCTGGCATCTTCCATCGTCAGGCCCCGGCTGATCAGCGCCGGGATGATCACTTCGTCATTGTAATACGCCGGAAGTCCGATCCCGGTACGGGTCAGTTCCGCCGCGCGGATCAGAAGTTCGTGGGATGAGCCGTTCCAGACACGTACCGACAGTGAGGGCTGCGGGAGGAAGACATGCTTCGACGCGTCGATGCACATGAATGACAGGTCATTTGTCACATCGATCCCGTCCGCGTCCTGTCCGCCCACGATCAGATTCTGGAAGAGGCTGTATCCCGCGAATCCTTCCGCTGACACCGCATCCCTGCATTTATTCAGATCATTTAATTTCACCCAGATACAGTCCAGAAGCTCCTGCGCCGACTCTCTGGTGATCTTTCCCGCATCAAGATCCTTCTTATAATAAGGATACATATACTGGTCAAAACGTCCGGGCGAGATTGAATGTCCGCTGGATTCGATCTGAAGGAGCTGCTGTACGAACCAGAAAGACTGGCACGCCTCATAGAAGCTTTGCGCTCCGTTTTCCGGTACATTCGCGCAGTTCTCCGCAATCCGGAGAAGTTCTTTTCTCCGGGCCGGATCCTGACAGGACTGCGCCTCTTTCTTCGCCAGTGCACTGTATCTGTTTGCGTAAGTCACCGCTGCGTCGCAGCTGATCATCACCGCTTCCAGGAATCTGGATTTTTTCTGATAATCACCGTCTGCCAGACTCATGCTCTCCAGTTCTTTTTCCGCTTTCGCCCTGATCCCTGCAAACCCGATGGCAAGGACTTCCTCATATTTAACTGTCACATGCCCGACCCCGTTGTAGAAATAATTTCCCGGAGTAAAAATATTATGTTCCATCGCTGTCAGAGTTTCCGGTTCCATATATGAAGTAGCAAGATCGCTGGTCGTCTTTCCCTTCCAGTAGGCGTTCGCCTCTTTCAGTTCCCGCTTGGTCTGTTCGGAAATATAAAACGGATCGGCAATCCTTGTCTCCACTGTATCAAACTCAGCCTCCAGCCATTCATAAGAAAATTCCGGATAGGTCTGGCAGCCTCTCGGCGCGATCGTCGTACTCCCGACGATCAGCTCCCTGTCACGGATAATGATCGGAATATTCTCCAGAATATGGCGGAACGCCTTCGCCCTGCGTATCACCATCGGCTCGTTTTCCGTCTGCCGGTATGATTCTGTGAGCAGGACGGCCCTTGCCGATTCGATCTCAGGCATCTTCGCATAAAGATCCTCCACCAGCTTCGGGATCCGGTCAGATTTTTTTGCTTCTTCTGTGGTGTACTTATACTTTCCCATTTTTCATTTGCACTCCTCTCTATCAATACTGACAGATGAGGTTTTCCGCATGCATATGGATTTCTCCGGGCAGAACCACCCATAAAAGAAAAACCTGCTCTCACAGGCAGGCATCAGGAAAACTTGGAAGATAACTCCTTCTTGTTTCCGCAGATGTCAGCTTTACTCGGAAGCCCCATCTTCACTGCCGAGCAGGTTTCCTGGCTTACCTATCAACACATATCCTGCACCTTCTCACAGCAAAGCTGCAATGGCACCTCTTCAGGATATACTCCTGGATTACAGTGACCGGATCGCCGGAGATTCTCACTCCGTTCCCTTTTAAAATTCATCCTATAAAAGGAATCCTTCACTTGGCAATGTTATATTTGTAAGTTAGTTTATCATGTTTTGTTTTACATTACAATAATAATATTCATCCGAGATATAATAATATTTACCGAGCTGTTATCTCACATCCGCCTTCCCGTTATTTGTGGTTTCCAGAGTATTATTTTCCCTGCCACCTTGCTTTTTGGCACATCTATGATTCTCTGGTTTGACGAACCTTTAAAGACAAGTCTGATATCTTTGAGCGTCTCAACAAATCTTCCGTCCACTAATATATCGATCATAGACAACATCTCATCTGTATACTCGCATCGGGCCCTGCTTTCACTCAGGAGATCCCTGTCAAACAGATAACCACTGTAGCACCACACTGTCTTCTGGGGATACAGCGCTTTCACGTTTTTCAGGAGATTTATCAGTACTTTTTGGTTCTGTGGCTCAAATGGTTCTCCTCCAAGCAGCGACAGTCCGCTAATATATGATGGAGAAAGTGCATCAAGGATTTCCATCTGAGTTTCATCTGTGTATTTTCTTCCATAATCAAACGCCCACGTCTCCTGATTAAAGCATCCCGGACAGTGGTGAGTACATCCGGAAACAAAAAGAGAAACTCTGACGCCTTCACCGTTTGCAATATCACATTTTTTTATTTCTCCGTAGTACATAATCTGTTCCGCTTTCTTATAAATGCAGTACTCTTTCCTTTATTTCCTGTGTCCTTCCCTGATTCCAGAACTGCGTGCCGATATACCCGCAGGTTCTCCTTGCCACGTTCAGCTTATCCTGATCCCGGTTTCCGCAATGCGGACACTCCCATACAAGTTTTCCATCCTCTGTTGTCACGATCTGAATCTCTCCGTCATATCCGCACACCTGACAGTAATCGCTCTTTGTGTTCAGTTCTGCATACATGATATTATCGTAAATAAAGCGCATTACCTGGAGCACCGCCGGTATGTTGTCCTGCATATCCGGCACTTCCACATAGCTGATCGCGCCTCCTGTAGAAAGCGCCTGAAACTGCGATTCGAACTTCAGCTTGGAGAATGCGTCAATCTCCTCAGTCACATGGACATGATAGCTGTTTGTGATATAGCTCTTATCCGTCACCCCCGGTACGATGCCGAATCTCTTCTGCAGACATTTTGCGAATTTATAAGTTGTACTTTCAATTGGCGAACCGTAAATGCTGAATCCGATATTTGTCTCTTCTTTCCATTTATCACAGGCGTCATTCATATGTTTCATTACTTCCAGCGCAAAGGGTGTTGCTTCCGGATCAGTATGGGATTTACCTGTCATATACTTTACACATTCATAAAGGCCTGCATATCCGAGAGAGATTGTGGAATATCCGCCATAAAGCAGTTTATCAATCGACTCTCCCTTGTTCAGCCGTGCCAGTGCGCCATACTGCCAGAGAATCGGAGCTGCATCTGAAAGCGTCCCTTTCAGCCTGTTATGTCTGCACATCAGCGCCCGGTAACACAGATCCAGCCGTTCATCAAAAATCTTCCAGAACTTTTCCATGTCCCCGCCCGAGGACAAAGCCACATCCGGCAGATTAATGGTCACTACGCCCTGATTGAACCGACCGTAAAATTTGTACTTGCCGTTTTCATCTTTCCACGGACTTAATGCGCTCCTGCACCCCATCACAGGAAAACAGTTCCCTTCTTTAAGTTCTTTCATCTTTTTCTCGGAAATATAATCCGGCACCAGTCGCTTCGCCGTACATTTTGCCGCCAGCTCGGTTAAATAATAGTATGGCGTTCCCGGATCTATATTATCTTCTTCCAGTACATAGATCAGTTTAGGAAATGCCGGAGTCACCCAGACTCCCGCTTCGTTCTTTACTCCCTGATAGCGCTGCCTGAGCATTTCTTCGATGATCATGGCAAGATCTTTTTTCTCCGCCTCATTTCCGGCTTCATTCAGATACATGAACACTGTCAGGAAAGGAGCCTGCCCGTTCGTCGTCATCAGCGTGATCACCTGATATTCAATTGTCTGTACGCCCTTGTTGATTTCCTTTTTTAATCGCTTCTCCACAATCTCATCGAGCCGATCCTGCGGGCAATCAAATCCGATCGTCCGCATCTCTGCTTCTACTTCTGTGCGAATCTTGTCTCTTGACACCTGAACGAACGGAGCCAGATGAGTAAGAGAGATGCTCTGTCCACCGTACTGATTGCTGGCAACCTGGGCGATGATCTGTGTGGCTATATTACATGCTGTTGAAAAGCTGTGCGGCTTCTCGATCATTGTGCCGCTGATAACTGTACCGTTCTGCAGCATATCCTCCAGATTGACCAGATCGCAATTGTGCATATGCTGAGCATAGTAATCGGAATCATGAAAATGAATAATTCCCTGACGGTCTGCCTCTACGATATCCTCCGGGAGAAGCATCCTCTGCGTCAGGTCACGGCTCACTTCGCCAGCCATATAGTCTCTCTGCACACTGTTGACTGCTGGATTCTTGTTGGAGTTTTCCTGTTTTACATCCTCATTGTTGCACTCGATCAAGGAAAGGATTCTGTTATCTGTTGTGTTTGCCTTACGGACAAGGGAACGCTTATAGCGATATCTCACATATCTTCTTGCCAGGTCAAAAGCTCCTGTCGCCATAATCTGATTTTCTACCATATCCTGGATTTCTTCTACCGATACTGCACGGTTAAGTCTGCTGCATTTAAATTCCACAAACTCAGCAATATCTTCTATCTGAGCGTCTGTCAGACTTCTGTGTTCTGCTTTCGTATCCGCTTTTGTCACTGCCCTGACTATTTTTTGATTATCAAATACTTCTTCAGAACCATTTCTCTTAATAATCTTCACTCCATCCGCCTCTCTTTCTATAGTAAAATCAATGTTTCTGTATGTCTTACGCGTTCGACTGGTTTTAATTCTATCAGAAAATATTGTGTGTTTCAATCGTTTATCACACATTATATTGTACTCATTTACCTGTGCTATCGAAAACCTTGAAAAAAGCCGGTTTTTGGTTTAGTTTCTTTTATTTCTTCCGCCGTTGTTCCCAAATTGAAAATATGGTAAAATAACTTTGGAAAAAACAAATCGGAGGTATCCATATGGCTATCAGTTCCAATAATATTCAGGTTTATACCACCCTGTCCAGAGAGTTAGTTGTTGAGATTGATAAAGATGCGAAAGAGAACTTTCGCACACGCTCCCAGCAGATCAACATGATTTTGACCGAGTATTACAAGACCAAAGAAACAAACAATCCTGATACAAAGTAAAACACTGATACAGCCTGCAAACGCAGGAAATATCAGTGTTTTCTTTATCTTTCCCTTAATTATAAGGTTCATGAGAACCGTATGTATTACCGAAACTGATATTGACAGCCACAGGCATCCTCAGTTCGAGTGCCTTTCGGATCACATAGTCCACACCTGTCATCAGTTCGGTGGTACGCGGGAATCCGTCCGGACGCGGAGTCCCCATTTTCACGATAATAAGCTCCGCCTCCGGAGCCGCACCCCGGTACATCCTCCCCTCGCTTCCTCTTCCATTTCCCGCTGCGATTCCCGCTACCGCAGTTCCATGACCGCTCGTGTCACGACTCAGTACTGTCCTCGTACTTTCCCCCGCACCTCCGCCGGGACCGTTCCCCGCCAGCGCTGCATTGATCTCTTCCCTTGTAAATTCACTTCCCACAGCATATCCGGCAGGAGGATTTCCCGATACCGACTGATCCCACAGCGACACGACCCTTGTAGTTCCGTCCTCGTTCCTGAAATCCGGATTTTCATAATCGATCCCGCTGTCCACGATTCCGACCAGAACACCACGACCGCTTAAATTATACGGCGCCCTCTGGACAGTATCGATGCAGGAAGCCTGCCTCCCCACATCCGCTTGAAAATAAAGACTTTTCGGCTTCTCGATAAATTCCACCTCCGGGAAACTGGCAAGCTCTTCGATCCGGTCTTCCCGTATTACGATCACTGCATATCCGTTTATCAGCTCCGTCACCGAAGATGAGATACTCCTGACAGATTCCAGACTTCCGGAATACTTTACGATCAGTTCCCACTCCCGCTCTTCTCTGTCGTATCCGACGTCCAGCTCCCCGGATCGTGCCCGCTCTTCCGGAGTTGCTCCAAGAGCGAGATTAAGGATGTTTTCCACTTTCTGACTCATATATACCTCCTGCTCACATGCCCCTCATACAGGTCTTCCCTGATGTGATATATCTTATGCAAGGTATTTTTGCATAAGACATCTTACTCCTGATTCGTCGCTTCACACCGCAGCGGTTTGCCGCGTCAAAGCGCTGGATTGACAGGATTTTCCCTGTTTTTTATACTGCTCTGTAGCCAATAATAATCAGATCAGGAGGTCACTCATGAAAATATATGCATTTGAAGTAAGAGATGATGAAAGGGAATATTTTAAAGCGTTATCCGAAATCCCGGAAATCGAACTGGAACTGCACTCCGAAGGGCTCACAAGGACCAATATTTCAAAATTGGAATCCGGCTGCGGCGTCACCGTCCTCGGTATGTGCAACTACCGCAAACCTGAACTTGATATGATGAAAAAACAAGGGGTTCTCTGCATGTCTACAAGAACCATTGGCTACAACCATATCGATGTCGATCACGCGCGCCGGATCGGGCTGCATGTGTGCAATGCGTGCTACGATCCCCATGGTGTAGCAGATTATACGATAATGATGATCCTGCTCTGCCTGCGCAATTACAAACAGGCTCTCTGGCGGACGCAGGTCAATGATTTTTCGCTCACCGGACTGATCGGCAGGGAACTGAAGGATCTTACAGTGGGGATCATAGGCACCGGACAGATCGGGAGCACCGTCATAAAAGAACTGTCGGGATTCAGCTGCCGCATACTCGCGTATAACCGGCACGAGAACCCGGATGTTGCAGATCTTGCGGAATATGTTCCACTTGAAACCCTCTACCACGAATCCGACGTGATCTCCCTGCATCTTCCTCTCACCCCGGAGACACATCATATGATCAGCGCTGAAACACTGTCACGCATGAAGAAGGGCGTTGTTCTGGTCAACTGCTCAAGGGGTGCACTCACAGACATCAAGGCCCTGATCTCCGGCATTGAATCCGAACAGATCGGAGCGCTGGGACTTGACTGCATAGAATACGAAGAGGATATCGTACACAAAGATCTGCGTACTGATATCCTCTCCAACCGTGATATGGCTTATTTAAGACAATTTAAAAACGTCATCCACACGCAGCACATGGCTTTCTACACAGACAGCGCCGTGAAAAGTATGGTGTACTGCGGAGTGCTCGGACTGATCGAGATGGCAGACGGAAAAGACTGCGCCACACAGCTGTGCTGATCCGGCACTGTTTCAGCCCGTATGGCACTGCCCGCAAATCAATCCGTACTCTTGCGGCGGAACATCTATTTCCGGTAAGCAAAGAGCGGCAGTCCGTCTTTTGCCGGCACTTTCACCCCGCCCTGGATCAATGGCAGGGCATAATCAATAAACTCCTGTCCGATATCCGAACCGTTCCCTGTGATCCACTCAAGGGGAACGGTTTTTTCCTGGTTACAGATCATATTTACATCTTCCGTCACATAGTCAATCCTGTAATCTTCTCCCGGCAGGCGCGCAAAACCGATCATCTTTCCTGTCTCACCCTCAATCGCACATTTTACACCATATGCGCCGGAGGCAATGGCTTCTTTCTGATCTGTAGCTGAGAGCATTGCGGACGAACATCTCTGGCATACATTGAGTTCGATGGATCTTACTTTTACTCCGATCTTCTCTTTCACCAGGTTCTCCAGATATTTTCCGGAACCGGTGAGCATCTTATGGCCGAAATTATCTACGCCCACATCGCTTGCAAGCTCACAGATAAATGTTCCGTTTCCATCGTTAATTCCTTCTGAAATGCATACGACCAGATTCGACACTTTCTCAAGCGCTTCATTCACGTCAGAAATAAATCTCTCCGGATCAAACGCAGTCTCCGGCAGATAGATCAGCACCGGATTGTCGCCATCGAACTTTCGTGCAAGGACGCTCGCCGCCGTCAGCCATCCGGCATGACGTCCCATGATCTCCACGATCGTGACAGACTTCTTATTGTCATATACGGACGCATCAACCGCGATCTCCCGCACGGTGGAAGCCACATATTTGGCTGCACTTCCAAATCCCGGCGTATGGTCCGTACGTACAAGGTCGTTGTCGATGGTCTTTGGGATTCCCATAAACCGGATATCACTTCCTGTTTTTTCCGCATAGCGGGAAAGCTTGCTCACCGTATCCATGGAATCATTACCTCCGATGTAAAAGAAAAATCCGATCCCGTACTTTTCAAATTTCTCGAACAGTTTCGGATACACCTCGTCCCCAAGATCCTCCGGCAGCTTGTATCTGCACGATCCCAGATAGGACCCCGGCGTCGTTTTGATCAGCTCCAGTTCTCCGGAGCGCTCCAGCGGCTCCATATCCATGAGCTGATCGTTTAGAAATCCCTCGATCCCGTTGATCATTCCGTATACACTTCCGCATGCATCCTCTCTGTTCAGCGCCTCATATACAACACCGTACAGGCTTGCATTTATTACGGCAGTCGGCCCGCCGGACTGTCCTACGATCACATTTTTCTTCATTTGTCTCCTCCTTATGTTCCATGTTCTGTTCAAAACCGATAACTCTACTATATCCGAAAAAAATAAATTTTACAATATACATTGAACAATGGTATAATAAACTGATATCATTAAAAACTACTAAATATTCCTGTAAAACCATGGGAGGGGAAACTATGAAATATATCTCATTCGCTATACCATGCTATAATTCGGAAGCATATATGGAAAAGGCCATCAACTCCATCCTCGTCGGCGGAGGGGAAGATGTTGAAATCCTCGTAGTCAACGACGGGTCTAGAGACGGGACACAGAAAATAGCTGAGCGTTATCAGGAAAAATATCCTACGATCGTAAAAGCCATCAGCAAGGAGAATGGCGGACACGGTGACGCTGTCAACTGCGGACTGCAGCACGCCACCGGAAAATATTTTAAAGTAGTAGACAGTGACGACTGGGTAGATAAAGATTCTCTTGTAAAGATTCTCGATGCGATCAAAGGGTTTGTAGACGCGGACTCCGAGGTCGATATGATCATCGCCAACTACGTGTATGAAAAAGTCGGCATGGAGCACAAGAAAGTGATCCGCTATGACAACGTACTTCCGGAGAATCAGATCTTCCGCTGGGACGATATCGGACGTTTCCGCCTGGATCAATATATCCTGATGCACTCTGTCATCTACCGCACGGAGATGCTCAAGCTCTGCCAGCTCGAACTGCCGAAACACACATTTTACGTGGACAATATCTATGTATACTACCCGCTGCCGCACGTGCGCACGCTGTACTACCTGAACGTGGACTTCTACCGGTATTTTATCGGCCGCGAAGACCAGTCCGTCAATGAAAAAGTCATGATCAGCAGGATCGACCAGCAGCTGTTTGTCACGAAGACGATGATCTCAATGTACGAGCTGCGCATGATCACAAGCAAAAAGCTCCGGAGATACATGATCAACTATCTGGCGATCATGATGACTGTCTCCTCAATCCTGTGCATCCGTTCCAAGAAACAGGAGAATCTGGTCAAGAAGAAAGAGCTCTGGGACTATCTGAAGCGAAAAGATTACAAGACTTATATCAAGATCCGCTACGGTATACTCGGACAGACCATGAATCTGCCGGGACGTTCAGGCAGAAAGGTCTCTTCCCTGGCATACAGCGTAGCGAGACGTCTGATCGGATTCAATTAATTAACGTTCAGTCCGCACCATTCGCAAAGCTGATCTAATATGTATAAAATTAACAGCCATGACACATACTTTTCAATAAATAGAAAAGGAGTGTGTACCATGGCTGTTAATTTTTCCGAAAGTATGACAAAAGAGAATCTCATGAGGGCATTCGCAGGCGAGAGCCAGGCCCGCAACCGATACACGATCGCAGCGGAACACGCGGAGAA
>DYCJ01000077.1:0-5657 GCA_019418195.1 Clostridiales bacterium
GAAATCTGTAAGATCTTCCGGCAGTTTTTTTCGTCCCGTAGTGTTTTTTACATCGGAAGCTGTTAACGTATCGGAACCGGCAGCGGCGTGTTTTTGTAACAGTGCCAGAAAATGTCCTTCCCCTTTCATGCGATGGGGGAAGATACGGACTGTGCGGCTGAGGCGCTTATCTTTAGAAGCTGTCACTTCTGGCATTCCAAAGGCAAAGCCCTCATATCCTTCTATCTCACATACGTCAAAGTCAGGATACTGCTCCAGAAGATACTCGATCGTCTGTTCATTTTCCTCTGGAGAGAATGTACAGGTCGAATACAGGATCATTCCACCGGGTTTGAGCATCTGTGCAGCCTGTGTAATGATGCTTTTCTGGATCCTGGCAAAATAGTCCGGACCGTGTTCCTCCCATGCACGGATCATCTTGCGGTCCTTTCGGAACATTCCTTCGCCGGAACATGGGGCATCGATCAGGATCTTGTCAAAATATTCAGTGAAATACGGGATCAGTTTCCCCGGCTCTTCACTTAAGACGAGAACGTTGCCGATCCCCATAAGTTCGATATTCTTTAAAAGACCTTTTGCGCGCGAATTGCTCAGGTCGTTTGCGGCAAGAACGCCGGTGCCGTTTAATCTGGCTCCAAGTTCTGTCGCTTTTCCGCCGGGAGCGGCGCAGACATCCAGCACCTTATCTCCCGGTTCGATGGGAAGCCGGTCGGCGGGCGTCATGGCACTCGGTTCCTGCAGGTAGTAAAGTCCGGCAAAGTAGTAAGGGTGTTTCGCTGGCTGGCAATTCTCACCGTCATAGTAGAAGCCGTTGTGTATCCATGGGATTTTTTTCAGCGGCCACGGCGAGATCTTCAGGAAATCTTCCACAGAGATCTTTGCAGTATTGACGCGGAGTCCGTAATGTCTCGGTTCATCAAAACAGTCGAGATAATTGTTATATTCCGCTCCGAGCAGATATTTCATCTTTTCTTCAAATGCTGATGGCAGATTCATTTCTTTTCCTCCATAGTTGATAGTATATCATTATCTGTCTACATAGTCGATAATTTTCTCTTCTGTATATTTCAGTGCCGGATAGGGATTCACGCTGATTTCCTGCCCGCCTTTGTCTATGTAAATGCCCAGATGGAGATGCACAGGAAATTTCCCTTTGGTACCCTCTGTTGTACTATATCCGGTATCCCCCATATATCCCAGCAGGTCTCCTGCCTTTATTTCATCCCCTTCCTCAATGTCCGCATAGGAATCCAGGTGGGCATAGTAGAAATAGGCGCCGTGGGGAGCGCGGATGCCGATCCGGTATCCTCCCAGCTCCAGCCATCCCTTATTCTGCACAACACCGTCAGTCATGCTCACGACGGGAAGTACACCTCGCTCGTTTTTATCCGGCATGATATCCGTCCCTTCATGTCCGCGTTCTCCCTTATATGTCCTGTCGAACATCCAGGAATCTTCAAAGGATACACCAATATTGCCACTCTGTGATAAGGCGACAGGAAAATAGACAAGATCATTCCATACTGCCTGGCAGGCGCTTAAGTAATCGCTCCAGCCATCTGCTCTTTCCCAACGTTTCCGCATCGCCAGGGCATCTTCAGGAGAAAGTGAGATATTCTGTTCTCCAAAACCACTTTCCAGCCAGTATACTGCCAGGTATTCACCGGGAGCATCAATCCCGCTGATCACCCGGGCCGTCTGCGTGTCTACAGGCTGCTCCCGGAAGCTGTCACTTAGTACAGTGTCGGTATCAAGCCTGCTGATCTCGCTCATATAGCGCAGCCTGGGTATCCAAAGTGAACATGAAAAAACAAGAAGAAAAAGGAGAAAACTGCTTTTCAGGATCGGTTTCAAGAATGACTCCTTTTTCTTTTACTATATGAGCAATTCATAAAGAACATACTATCGTCATATATCTAAAATAACTATTTAAGCTATGGAACGGAGGGCGTCAATGAAGCAGTTATTATCAGGTCTGCCCGTTCTCGTTCTCTTTCTGGCGATGCTGTTTTCACCAAAAGCAGTTTTTGACGGTGCCGAAAGCGGGCTGCTTTTATGGTTTCAGGTCGTATTTCCGACGTTGTTCCCCTTTATGCTCGTATCCGGGCTGATGCTTTCCGGCGGCGGACTTGCGGTCATATCAAGGATATTCGGCAGGCTGTTTTCCACTTTATTTGCCACATCGCCGAATGGCTCTTTTGCAGTGATCGCCGGTTTTCTGTGCGGGTATCCGATGGGCGCAAAAGTGTCGGCTGATCTTGTGCGCTCCGGCAGAATTTCACGGGATGAGGGAGCATACCTGCTTTCCTTCTGCAATAATACAAGCCCGATCTTTATTATGAATTTCATTGTATGGAAAACATTTGACAGAGAAGAACTTATGATCCCCACACTGCTGATCCTGATCGGTGTTCCCGCTTTCCTCAGCCTGTTCTTCCGCAGATTTTATCTGAAGGGAAGGAAAAAATTTCCTGATCTTTCTGATAAAAAAAAGAACAATGTAAAGCTGTTGAATTTTGAAATGCTTGATTCCTGTCTGGCGGACAGTTTTGAATCCATTGTAAAAGTCGGCCTTTACATCATATTTTTTTCCATTCTGATCGCCCTGCCGGGGAAATTATCAGCCGGTCATCCGCTGCTTGCCGGTATCCTCCCAGCACTGGAAATGACAAATGGCATTCTTATGATCCATAAGGCGGCTCCGGATCTGACTGTCAGCTATCCGCTCATCCTGGGACTTACTTCATTTGGCGGCTTCTGTTCTGCAGCCCAGACTAAGTGTATGTTGAAAGCTGCTTCTCTTCCGATTCTGCCTTATATCATACAAAAACTGACTGCCGCAGCGGCAGCCAGTCTGTTAGGCATTGTATATATGCATGTATTCTGAAAGAGTTTTGCGTCTGCTAATTCTGAGAACCATAGTTTGTATCGTCTTCTTCCGGAATCTCAAGCTCGGCACGATTAGAACGGACAGTGTCATAGCATTCCTGAAGGGAATTGATCAGGCCGTCGTATTTTGTTGTGTAACTGTCAAGCGTATGCCCGATGATGCTCTCGGCATTAGCAAGCAGGTCATCTGTATACTGGATCGCGCCGATACGGATAGCATTGGCATCTGATGTTGCATTGTCAATGATCTCCTGCGCCTGTGCAGTCGCCTGTGTTACGATCTCATTTGCCTGTGCATATGCCTGCTGCATGATCTCATGCTCGCTGACAAGCTCTGTGGTCTGTACCTGAGCTTCCTCGATCATGGCATCAGCCTTTGCCTTTGCATCGGCAAGTATGGCATCGCGGTTGGCGATGATCTTCTGATAACGCTTGATCTCATCCGGCGTTTTCATCCGGAGCTCTCTGAGGAGTTCGTCAAGATGCTCCTTGTTAACGATGATCTTAGTCGTAGACAGCGGCTGGAATTTACAATCTCTGTCGATGTACTCCTCGATCTCTTCGATAATCTGCTCAATACGGCTGCTCATTTGTTACACTCTCCTTTTGTACTCATCTTTTTCCTAAGTTCCACAGCCACTGCTTCCGGCACAAATTGTGAAAGATCTCCCCCAAAAGCAGCAATCTCCTTTACTGTGGTGGAACTCAAATATGAATATTCAATACTGGTAGTCAAAAACATTGTCTCAACATTTGGTTCCAGTTTATGATTGGTCTGTGACATCTGCAACTCATACTCAAAATCCGTGATCGCACGCAGTCCTCTTATGATCAGATCTGCATCCATTTTCGCTGCAAAGTCGACGAGCAGTCCGTTGAATGGAACGATCCGGACATTTTTCAGATCTTTTGTCACTTCCTCTAACATTTTAACACGTTCTTCTACAGAAAACAACGGCATTTTCGCTTTATTACACAATACACCGACAATCAGTTCGTCCACGATCTTGGAGGACCGGATGATAATATCCATATGACCGTATGTTACCGGATCAAAACTTCCCGGATAAATTGCTCTTAACATATTTCCTCAATCCCCGCTCTCTCGATAAACATATGTTTATTCGTTTTATAAATCTTTTCGCGTATGATGGAGAATCCCAGATCTTCTACATAAGAAAAATCCGTCTCCTTTGATGCCTCGACGATGATCGTTGTGTCATCATACACAAGATCCGAACCTGACAGATACTCGAGCACTTTCTTTTCCAGTCCCCGGTCATATGGCGGGTCCATAAAAATGATATCAAATATCTTTTCGCCCTCGAGCCGGTACAGTGCGTTCATGACATCGGCAGTCATAGTTGCAGCCCTGGATTCGAGACGTGTGAATCTGAGGTTGTCTTTGATACAGCGCATTGCTTTCGGATTGTTCTCAACAAATACCGCCTCTTTTGCACCACGGCTTAATGCTTCAATCCCGATCCCGCCGCTGCCGCTGAATAGATCCAGAAAGATGCTGTCATATATGGTCGGACCAATGATATTGAATAATGTCTCTTTGATCCGGTCTGTTGTAGGTCTTGTATCCAGCCCTTCCAGAGTCTTTAATTTCAGACTTCTTGCGCTGCCGGCGATCACTCTCATAAAATGCCACCCCGTTTCCTGATATGCTGAATTTTAGCAGAAAAAAGCGCCCAGGTCAATCCCGGACGCTTTTCTCTTAATCTGCAGTAATGTCAGATGCTATTTGCCTGCCATCTGTTTTTCCTGCTGCTCGATCATTTTCTTGACCATATATCCGCCTACTGATCCGTTCTGCTTGGAAGTAAGGTCGCCGTTGTAACCGTCAGATAACGGTACTCCCAGCTCGTTGGCCACTTCGTACTTGAATTTGTCCAGAGCGCCCTTTGCCTCAGGCACTGCTGCTCTGTTAGATGAACGACTTGCCATGATCAATTTCCTCCTTTTGCATTTTGGTAACTTGTTGAAGTTACTCTCGTTTGTCATGTAACACTTGAAACCGGCTGCATCTGTATGTAATCTACTGCTTTTGGTGCAGCCGGTTATCATACATCTGCTGTTCGGTCCTTCATGTTACATCCATAGTATGTGGAGGATTCTCTCTTTTAAACTGGAAAATGGTAGCAACTATTTTTATTTTTTCTTCTTTTCCTGCATGATGTCAAATGTGATCTGCTCCTGCGGCCTGCCGTGCAGGAGCGGTTCCGTGACATGCGTCCTGAAAAACTGGATCAGCGGGCCGTTAAAAAAGGCGTTGATGATCGTGCCGATCCCGACGATCATCCATACACTATCCCCGGAGACCAGGCAGAATATGACACCTGTCAGCACACATACGACATCCGTGGCAATCCGTGCAAAATGAAACGGGATCTTACCTTTCGCCCATTTCTGAAGGATGAGCGCTACGCTGTCGTATGGAGCGATCCCCATCTCTGCCACCATATAAAAGGCGACGCCCAACCCTGCAAAGAGACAGCCGAGGATCAGCATGACGATCCTGAAAGGAAGCGTCGTCTGCACATGGAGCACATCCTGCACAAGCCAGCAGATATAATCCGCTCCGTACCCGACACATACCATATTTACGATCGTCCCCGCGCCGATGCATCTGCGGACGGTAAAGAAAACGACGATCAGGATCGCGATGTTCATAATGAGCTGCCATGTGCCGAAGCTCATTCCGATATAACCGCTGATCCCGAGATTCATGCATGTGAACGCGTCCACTCCGAAGCCGCTGA
>DYCJ01000077.1:5667-9999 GCA_019418195.1 Clostridiales bacterium
GCCTACACATATACTGATAAAAAGAATCCCCGCCAGCATCATGGCGCACCGTTTGACAAAATATCCTCTGGAATCCATTTTCCTATCCTTCCCGCTGCCTTAAACAGCCTCGATCACATACAGTTCTGAATCGAAATCACAGCTCATCTTCTCTCCGGGAGCAGTCTCTCCCGCTGATGCATCCGTGGTGACCAGGCCGCAGTGCATCAGCTCATCGCCGTAATGTGTTTCATTTCCATTTACAAGATACTTTGTACTTTCATCCAGTCCTTTTAAGTACATCCGCTCAAAGGGCTGGTTCGTTCCGTTTAGTATCTTGTATCTTCCCACAAGTGCCTCTCTTCTGTCGCTGCTTACGACCATCCAGCCTGCCACATTGTTCTCAAACGGGCTTTGCAGACGGTAGAAAGTCCCGTACTGGATGAGACGGCGGTATTTTTTCATAAAGCGCACCTGTTCTTTTACTTCTTCCAGTTCTTCGCCGGTCAGCCGGTTCAGGTCAAGTTCGTACCCGAATGTGCCGAAATAAGCCACGTTGGCTCTTGTATAGAGCGGAGTGTTCCTGTTCAGCTGATGGTTCGGCGTCACGGATACGTGGCTTCCCATGCTGCTTACCGGATAACAGTAGGATGTGCCGTACTGGATCTTCAGCCGCTCGACGGCGTCCGTATCGTCGCTCGTCCATCCCTGAGGAGCGTAGTAGAGAAGCCCCGGATCAAAGCGTCCGCCGCCGCTTGCACAGGATTCAAACAATACATGCGGGAACCGGCTTGTGAGCCGCTCGTATAAGTCATAGACGCCAAGGATATACCGATGATACACCTCGCCCTGGCGGTCCGCCGGAAGTGCGGATGAATAACATTCCGTGATGCTCCGGTTCATATCCCATTTGACATACGAGATCTTTGCATCTGACAGGATCTTCTCCATCATCTTGTAGATCCTGTCTACGACCTCTTTTCTCGAAAAATCAAGCACATACTGGAAGCGGCCGTGGGAAGACCTGCGTCCTGGCGTCTGTATGATCCAGTCCGGGTGTTCCCGGTACAGATCCGAGTCCATGTTGACCATCTCCGGCTCGAACCAGAGACCGAACATCATCCCCATCTCCTCGATCTTCTCAGAAAGCCCGGCTATTCCGTCCGGCAGTTTTTCCCTGTTGACAAACCAGTCTCCGAGCCCTGCATGTTCCCCGTTCCTCTGTCCGAACCAGCCGTCGTCCAGGACAAAGAGTTCCACGCCGCATTCCTTAGCCCTGCGCGCGATGGAAAGGATTTTTTCTTCGTTGAAGTCGAAATAAGTCGCCTCCCAGTTGTTGATAAGGATCGGACGCTCCCTGTCTCTCCAGTATCCTCTGGCGAGGCGCTTCTGATACAGACGGTGGAATGTCTGACTTAAGCAGTTCAGGCCCTGATCCGTATATACCATAACGGCCTCCGGAGTCTGGAACGATGTGCCGGCTGACAATTTCCAGTCAAAACCGGCCGGATGGATCCCCATGAGAAATCTTGTCGTATCATAGGCGTCTACTTCCGCCTGTGCGAGAAAGTTTCCGCTGTAGATCAGGCTGAAACCGATGGCCTCTCCCTGAAATTCATCGGCAGACGGGCGTTTGAGGATCACAAACGGATTATGGTTGTGGGAAGAATGCCCCCGCATGCTCCCGACCGACTGGATCCCCTGTTCCAGATGCCGGGTCTTCGGATAGCGTTCCCTTGCCCATGCCCCGGAAAACTGGATCCAGTCATAATCGCTGTCCGGAAGATCCATACACAGACTCATGGCAGTGTTCAGATGAACATCTTCTTTGCCGTTGTTGATAAAGCGTGCGCTCCGCGCGATGATACCGCCTTTTTCAAATATTGTATAGAATAGTTCCAGACGGATCCGGGTGAGCGGATCTTCCAGACCGATAATGAGTGTCTGTGCTTCGCTCTCATCTTCTGTATATGTAGCGGGCAGCCCCGGAAGCTTTGGTTTCCCGTTTTCGATCCGGTAGTCATGGAAAAGCAATTCCGAGATCCGGCTGCCGTTGTCCTGGAGTATTTCCACAGCAGGCATCCGGAAATCTGTCGTCCCGAATACAGCATATTCCTGCCTGATATGTTCCATGGAAAAACATTTATCAGTATCAAATACACAGGAAGACATGGGGCGCGGTTTTGATTCGAGCAGATAGGAATAGTCTTCGCGTTCGTGGACTCTTCTGCCAAAATATAACTGACCCAGCTGTCCGTTCGGAAGTACGGTCATGATATAGCTGACCTCATGATTATAAAGGTGGAATGTATCCTGTTTTGGATTTACTGAAATATTCATGTGATATCCCTCCTGTTTATTACTGAATCTTATTATATGGATATTTCCGGCAATAAACAGGGGGAAATGTAAGAAAAACCAGTCATTATGTACGTTCTCGCCGATAGGCGGAAGGTGTTTTCCCTGTCTTCTTCTTGAACAGTTTTGAGAACACGAGCGGGTCAGAATACCCGCAGGACTGGGCGACGCCTTCCACAGCCAGGTCCGTGATCTCAAGGAGCTGCTGCGCCCGGGTGATACGGTAATTGACGAGATATTCCTGCGGGGACTGGTCAAGGGTCCTGGTAAAAAGAGTGTGGAGATATCCGCGGGTGACTCCGACATAATCTGCGATATCAGACACCCGGATCCCATAGTGGTAATTATTCTGGATATACTCCAATGCTTTTCTTACATACAGATTTTCTGTCTCATGGCGTGAGATATTCTCTCCTTTTATATTTCCGGAGAGCAGCCCGAAAAATGTATACAGAAATCCTTCCCGGTAAAAATCATTTTCTACGGTGTATGTATTCTTCTTTAATATTTCGACCAAAAGCTGCCTAAGTCCCGAAGTATCTTCACACTGGAAGATCTTGTGGTTGCTTCCAAGCCCTATATCCGCCAGATATTCCTGCGAACGGCTGCCGTTGAAGCCGACCCACAGGTAGGTCCACGGATCATCCTTATCCGCCTGGTAGAAGGTCTGCACTTCCGGCTCGATCAGGAAACCCTGACCGGCTGTCAGCTCGTACTGCGTATCGCCGATCTGATAGCTGCCTTTTCCATCAAGTATTAGATGGATCAGGTAATTGGGACGGACAGCCGGTCCGAAGCTGTGCAGAGGTTCGCATTTTGCATAGCCGCAGTAACACAGATAGAATTCAGAAAATTTTCGGTTTTTCAGTGTGAGTACATATGCGTCTTCCATACTTTTTCCTTCCTGACAGAACGGTATTTTACAGCGTTGTCTCCAGCATGATCTCGCTGATCTTTCGGTCGATATAACGCCGGAGGCCGGTATTTTCCGGAGCTGTCAGCTCCGGATCTTCTGCAAGGATCCTGCCGGCATCCTCGCTCGCGTTCTGCAGGATCTTTGCATCCTGAAATACATCGGCAACTTTAAAATCAAGGATTCCGCTCTGGCGGATCCCGAACAGATCACCGGGACCTCTGAGCCGCAGGTCCTCGCCGGCGATAAAGAAGCCGTCATTGGAGTGGTTCAGGATATCAAGCCGTTCTTTTGTCTCATCTGATTTTGAAGCAGTCATAAAGATACAGTAGGACTGGTATTTTCCTCTGCCTACACGCCCTCTCAGCTGATGGAGCTGTGCAAGTCCGAAGCGCTCTGCATTTTCGATCATGATGACCGTCGCATTAGGCACATCGATACCGACTTCGATCACAGTCGTTGATACAAGGATCTGTATTTCATTTCGACCGAATGCCTCCATGATTTCGTCTTTTTCCTGCTGTTTCATCTTGCCGTGAAGGCATGCGACACGGATATTTTTTCCCATTTCGTCAGCAAGCATTCGGGAATAGTCCTGGACATTCTCTGCTTCCAGACTCTCGCTTTCTTCCACCATAGGGCATATGACATAACACTGCCTGCCTTCAGCCACCTGCTTTTTCATAAAACGGTACGCCGTTTCCCTGTAGCCTGTATCTACAACGCAGTTTTTGATGGGAAGGCGGTTTTTTGGAACCTCATCGATCACGGAAATGTCAAGGTCGCCGTACAGTATGATGGCAAGTGTCCGCGGGATGGGAGTCGCACTCATGACAAGGATATGCGGCATACTTCCTTTCCCGGCAAGAGCTTCCCGCTGTTTTACACCGAAACGGTGCTGCTCGTCTGTTATGACAAGAGCCAGATCATGGTAGGTTACTTTCTCCTGGATCAGGGCATGGGTACCTATGATGATCGAAACCTCACCGGATGAAATCCGCTCATATGCTTCCCGCTTCTGCTTTGCTGTCATTGATCCTGTGAGAAGTTCTGCTCTTAAAGGAATATGATAATGTTCCAAC
>DYCJ01000078.1:0-8907 GCA_019418195.1 Clostridiales bacterium
CATATACTCGATATTTACATCCCCCTCTACGATCTGATGCATGGCCCGGCTCAAAGAACCGGTCTCATGCGGCACTCTGAGCGCAACAACATCTGTCAGCATAGCTGTGATGCCGTTGTCTCTGAGTACTGCTTTTCCTTTATTCGGATCGGAAACGATCATCCTGAGCATACCGTACTCAGTCGTATCAGCAAGGCTTAAAGCCACAATATTGACATCATTTCCCGCCAGAACAGAAAGCACTTCGTCAAGTCGTCCCTCGCGGTTCTCAAGAAATACAGATAACTGCTGAATCGTGATTCCCATAACTTTTACCTCCCTTTTACAGCTTTCTGTTGTCGATCACGCGGACAGCTTTGCCCTCGCTTCTCTGTATGGATTTAGGCTCAACCAGTTTCACACGGACTGAAATTCCCAGCGCCTGCTTAAGGACAGCAGCAATCTTATTGCGCAGTGCATCCAGTTTTCTGATCTCGTCAGAGAATACTCTCTCATCAACTTCCACCATTACAGTAAGTACATCCATATTGTCTTCTCTGTCTACGATCATCATATAATGCGGTGCTACAACTCCACCCATAGAAAGGAGCGCTGTCTCCACCTGTGTCGGGAATACATTTACGCCGCGGATAACTTTCATGTCATCTGTCCTGCCCGTAAACTTGGAGATTCTTGGCAGAGTCCTGCCACATTCACATTTACCGTAGGTGATGCTCGTAAGATCCTTTGTGCGGTAACGCAGCAGAGGCATTGCCTCTTTTGCCAGGGTGGTAAATACAAGCTCCCCGGTCTCACCTTCTGCACATTTTTCATGAGTCGCAGGATTGAGTACTTCAGGATAGAAGTAATCCGCATGCACGTGAAGTCCTGCCTTATGAATACAATCCTGCGCAACGCCCGGTCCCGTGATCTCACATAATCCGTAAATATCAAAGCAGTTAATGTGAAGAATGCTCTCAATCTTCTTACGCATCTCTTCGGTCCACGGTTCTGCACCGTGGATTCCTGCTTTCAGTTTCATATGGTCGACCAGTCCGGCTTCCTGGATAGATTCTGCCAGATACAAAGCATATGAAGGTGTACATGCAAATGCAGTTGCACCAAGATCCTCCATGACCATCATCTGACGTTTTGTGTTTCCGGCTGACATCGGAATCGCAGTGGCTCCGAGTGCCTTTGCGCCGAAATCCAGTCCCATGCCTCCGGTGAAGAGTCCATAACCGTAACAAACATGAATGATATCTTCATTTGTAAGTCCGGCCATTGTGAGACCGCGTGCCACACACTCTCCCCACACTTCCACATCTTTCTGTGAATACGGAGCGATCGTGAGTTTACCTGTTGTTCCGGAAGTACCCTGAACACGCACAACATCTTTCATTGGAATCGCCAGAAGCCCGAACGGATAGTTGTTCTTCAAATCTTCTTTTGTTGTAAACGGAAGTTTCTCAATATCTTCGATGGATTTGATATCTCCCGGCTCCACGCCTCTCTGCTGCATTTTCTTCCGGTAGAAGTCTACATTCTCATATACTCTCTTGACAACATCTACCAGACGTTTACTCTGCAGGTCTGCCATCTCATCCCTGCTCATACACTCAATCTTCGGATCACGGATGCGTTCCACCCAGTTTTCCAGTGCTACACCTGCCATTTTCTCTCTTATCTCCTTTAATTATATTTCTTATAGTTCTTCTTCCTCCATGATTTTCACGTCAGCAGCCTCAAGAACTTTTTCAGCCTGCTCGAAATCATCCGTATGAAATACCATGACCGGAGCTTTCCCCTCGCGTATTACAAAAGAATAAATATAATCTATGTTGATCTTCCCGTCTGCAAGTATCTTTAGCATCTGATTGAGGTTTCCCTGTTCGTCTTTGAGCTCCACACCGATCACGTTGCTCACTCTTGTGACAAATCCTTTTGCCGTCAGACTGTTCTTTGCACTGACCGGATCATCAACAACAAGACGCATGATCCCGAACTCCGGGGTGTCGAAAGTAGAGATCGCACGGATGTTTACTCCTGCTTCTGTCAATACCGACGTAACATTCATCATACTGCCCGGCTGATTTTCCACGAATACCGATATCTGCCTGATCATTGTTATCACCGCCCTTCCCTGTAATATTCTGATTTTTCGTAATTTACGGATTTTCCGGCTCTATTTCAGTCCGTATCCTACATCAAACGCTTTCTTATTGATCTCGATCGTCTTCGGAGGCACAGTCTTCTCGATCACATCATACCACTGCTCTTTTGTGAAATCCATATGCTGTGCCGCGACACCGAGCACGATCAGGTTAAATACTTTCGGATTGCCCAGTTTTCTGGATTCTTCCGTGGCATCTACCTTATATACTTTATATTCTTTTCCAAGTTCTTCCAGTATGTTCTCCGGATATTCTGCATTCCCGATCACAACCGGCATCGGATCGATCCGCCAGTCATTAACTACCAGAGCGCCGTCTTTTTTCAGGAAATGGGCATATCTGAGCGCTTCAAGACGCTCAAAGGCAATGATCACATCTGCCTGTCCTTCTTCTACGATCGGCTCAGCCACTTTATCTCCGTAACGCACAAATGTAACGACGCTTCCGCCTCTCTGCGCCATTCCGTGAACCTCGGAAAGCTTTACATCATATCCGCCGGCAATTGCAAGTCCGCCTAAGATACGGCTGGTGAGCAGTGTGCCCTGTCCGCCGACTCCGACGATCATAATATTCTTTACTGCCATGATCTACTCACCCTCCCTTACAAGCTCTATTGCATCAAACTTACACAGATCTTTACACAGTCCGCATCCGGTGCACATCGTGTCATCGATATGGATCGTTCCGTCCGCATTCTTTGTCATGGCCGGACATCCCGGTTTCATGCACATACCGCATTTCTTACATTTGTCCTCATGTGCGACATAAAGCGGCTTTTTCCTCTTGTCGAGAAGCACACACGGCGTCTTGGTAATAATGACAGAAATCTCGTCCTTTGCCACCTCTTCTTTGATCGTCTTCTCGAGCAGTGGAAGGTCAAATGCGTTGATCTCATAAACATTCTTTATGCCCATCGCTTTGCAGATCCCCGGTATGCTGATCGCATAAGTTGGATCTCCCTGCAGAGTCTTTCCGGTCGCTGCGTGATCCTGATGCCCCGTCATACCTGTTGTAGAATTATCAAGGATGATCACTGTACCTGTAGCTTTGTTGTATACCATATTCATCAGAGAGTTCACACCTGTATGCATAAATGTAGAGTCTCCGATCACTGCCACCCAGTTCTTTATGTAATCTTTGCCCTTCGCCTTCTCCATGCCGTGAAGCGTTGAGATGCTGGAGCCCATGCACATTGTCGTGTCGATCACGCTCAGGGGGGCTACCGCGCCAAGTGTGTAGCATCCGATATCTCCCGCTGCATGCATTTTTAACTTATTGAGTGTATAGAATACACTTCTGTGAGGACATCCCGGACAAAGGATCGGCGGTCTCCCCGGCGCCGCTGCCGGTTCTTTGATATCAAGATCCTGTTTCAGGATAGCTTTTCTGAGCATATTTGCACTGTATTCGCCCTGAACAGTGAGGATTTCTTTGCCGATGGCATTGATTCCCCAGGATTTCACCTGTTCCTCGATCACCGGATCAAGTTCTTCAACTATATATAATGTATCTACTTTAGACGCAAAATCTTCGATCAGTTTTCTGGGAAGCGGATTGACCATGCCCAGCTTCAGCACAGATGCTTCCGGCATTGCCTCTTTCACATACTGATACGGGATACCACTTGTGATCACACCAATCTTCGTATCGTTCATCTCCACACGGTTAATTGGAAGTGTGTTTGCCGCTTCTGCAAGCTCCAGATTACGTTTCTCGATCTCAATGTGGCGTATCTTGGCATTGCCCGGCATCATGACATTTTTCTGGATATTTTTCTCATATACCTTGTCCTCAGGAACGACACGGTCCTGAAGCTCCACCAGTCCCTGGGAATGTGCCAGTCTCGTCGTCGTCCGGAAAATAAACGGACGGTCGAACTTTTCACTCAGTTCAAATGCAATCTTAAAGTAATCTTTTGCCTCCGCACTGTCCGACGGTTCGATCACCGGGATCTGCGCCGCTCTTGCGACCATCCTTGTATCCTGCTCGTTCTGGGAACTGTAAAGTCCCGGGTCGTCAGCCACAACAATGACAAGACCACCGTTTACTCCCATATAAGAGACAGAATACAGCGGATCTGCGGCCACGTTCAGCCCCACATGCTTCATACATGCCATGGACCGTACTCCTGCCAGGCTGGCTCCCACTGCTACTTCTGTCGCCACTTTCTCGTTTGGCGCCCATTCTTCATACACATCATCTCTGTACTGGACAAGATATTCGCTGATCTCCGTACTCGGAGTTCCCGGATAAGCAGATGAGACTTTCACTCCCGCCTCATAAGCTCCGCGGGCAATTGCTTCATTGCCCAGCATGATCACTTTTTCTCCCATATCATAAACCATCCTTTCGTAAATCTGTCACTCTCTTTGCCTTGCCCTCGAACCTCTGGAGAGAATTCGGAGCCACAAGCCTGATCTGCGTAGCAAGGCCGAGCTGTGCCTTCAGCGCTTTCTTGATCCTGCTCTCAAGTTCACTGAGTTTTGCATAACTGTCGAGCAGCCTGTCATCAATCAGCTCCACTGTGATCGTCATGACATCCAGCCTGTTCCTGCGCTCTACAAGGATCTCGTAATGAGGTCCGATCTCATCAATCTTAAGGAGCACTTCCTCTATCTGTGTCGGGAATACATTTACTCCGCGGATGACAAGCATATCGTCCGCACGTCCGGAGATATTCTCCATCCTGCATGTTGTACGCCCGCACTTGCATGGTTCATACATCAGTCTTGTAAGGTCTCCCGTCCGGTATCTCACAAGCGGCAGAGCCTCTTTGCCAAGACAGGTCACTACAAGCTCTCCCAGTTCTCCAGGCGGAAGCACTTCCTCTGTCTCCGGATCGATGATCTCAGGAATAAACCAGTCTTCGTTGACATGCATACCGCAAAGCTCTGTACATTCACCTGCGACTCCCGGGCCGCAGAGTTCGCTCATACCATAATTCTGTGTACAGACGAACTGGTCTCCCCAGACTTTATGCATCTCATCCCGCATCGGCTCTGTCATGCCCTCGCCCCCGAAAAGCCCGATGTGCAGCTTCAGGTCTTTTTCCGGGTCGATACCGCGGTTTCTTATCTCTTCTCCCAGGTGCAGCGCATAGGACGGCGTTGCAACAAGAAGGGTTACTCCCATATCCTGAAGGAACATGATCTGCTTATTCGTATTGCCTGAAGACATAGGAATAACAGATGCACCGATTTTCTCAAGTCCCCCGTGAAGGCCGAGCGCTCCTGTAAAAGTACCGTAGCCAAACGAAATCTGTGCTACATCATCCGCTGTGGCGCCTCCCATACAGACAAGTCTCGCTACGTTATTAAGCCACATGTCCAGATCATTTCTCGTATATCCTACCACTGTCGGCTTTCCGGTCGTCCCGGAACTTGCATGATAACGCACAATGTCTTTCTTATCCACTGCAAAAAGCCCGTCAGGATAGTGGTCTCTGAAATCTGCTTTATATGTAAACGGCAGACGCTTCAAATCTTCCAGTGTCTGCACATCGTCCGGCTTAATGCCCGCCGCATCCATCTTGTCACGGTACGGTTTCACCCGGTCGTAGATATAGCGGACCGTATCCTTCAATTTGGCAAGCTGGATTGCTTCGATCTCTTCTCTGGGGAGAGTCTCCTCCTTATCCCATATCATTGTATGTGTCCTCCTTCGTTTAAACATTCGCCTTTGGATAGTATAACACAATACTTTGCCGAGTTAAAGTGGAAAATTCATGTTTGTTGGACTGATATCGCTGCAGAAACACATATATACTAGTCGAACAGCGGACGCAAAAAAAGAGGATACTGCAACGCTATGCCGACCCACTTTACCTCATCCCCTCGAATCCATGTAACGCAATATCAAAATGCTCGTCATTTGGAACTCGCATTTTAATATCGCTAACATGGAGAACGAGGTGTATTCGGAACGCTCCATGTCGATGCATAGCTTATGCAGTATCCTCTTTTTCTGCTGGCACGTCCAGTCAGTACACATTTTCAGTTGCAGCGCCACCCTTCAACAAACACTCATACAAATCGGAAGAGACCGAAACTTCGTCGATAAAGCTGATCCTTTCGACCTGTTTTCTGTAAATTCCGCGATTGTTGGGGAGACACTTCCGATTGGAGGAACACAGAAAATCAAACAGATACAGCCGATATGATGCAGCTTTCGGAACAGGCGGGATGTAATGCGGACAGTGACTGTGTAAGGTTGTTAGAGAAAGTTAAAGCCTGTGATGTGGCGTTAATCAAGCAAATGAAGTTGTCTGAGTGAAATGAGTTCTTCATTTGCTTGATTGTTCTTAGCCATATCGCAGGCTTGTTACTTTGTCTTATGACCTGTAACCGGAGCCGGAAGCATTACAATCCCGCCTGTTCCGAATACGTGAGTTAATCCACTGTATCTGAGTGATTTTCGGACGTTTTACCGAGGAAATGTCTCTCCGGCAAGCACGTATTTAACAGAGCGGATATTTCTCTGTCAGTTCGGCCGCCATCTTTCTTCCTGCTTCTACATTGTCCTCGCTCTCGATGACCATAGCGATGATCTCGGCGATCTTGTCCATATCCTCTTCTTTCATGCCGCGGGTTGTCACTGCCGGAGTTCCGAGTCTCACGCCGCTTGTGACGAACGGGGAACGGGGATCATTGGGAATCGTATTTTTGTTACAGGTGATGTGAGCGTCATCCAGGCGCTTCTCCAGTTCTTTTCCGCTGACATTTTTCTCCGTCAGATCGACCAGCATCAGATGATTATCCGTATCGCCGGATACGATCTTCACCCCGCGCTTTTTCAGGCCTTCGCAGAGTGCCTTGGCGTTCTTTAAGATCTGAGCCTGATATTCTTTGAACTCCGGTTGAAGCGCTTCTTTAAAGCACACTGCTTTTGCAGCGATCACATGCATGAGCGGACCGCCCTGAATTCCCGGGAATACAGCTTTGTTGAAATTGAATTGCTCATTCATCTCATTGCTGGAAAGTATCATACCGCCGCGGGGACCTCTCAGCGTTTTGTGAGTCGTAGTCGTCGTTACGTGCGCATACGGGATCGGGCTCGGATGAAGACCTGCTGCCACGAGACCAGCGATGTGCGCCATATCCACCATCAGATATGCTCCGACTTCATCCGCGATCTCGCGAAATCTCTTGAAATCAATGGTGCGTGCATAGGCGCTGGCGCCGGCAACGATCATCTTCGGCTTGCATTCCTTCGCAATCTCAAGAACTTTATCGTAATCGATCACACCTTCATCGTTAACGCCGTATGGTACAACATTAAAATATTTTCCAGACATATTGACCGGTGAGCCGTGAGTCAGATGTCCGCCATGATCCAGATTCATGCCCATGTAGGTGTCTCCCGGCTGAAGAATGGCAAAGAATACTGCCATATTTGCCTGTGCTCCGGAATGAGGCTGTACATTGGCATACTCGCAGCCGAAAAGTTCTTTTGCACGTTCTCTTGCAAGTTCTTCCACCACGTCAACGCACTGGCATCCTCCGTAGTATCTCTTTCCCGGATAGCCTTCCGCGTATTTGTTGGTCAGCGGGCTTCCCATAGCAGCCATCACGGCTTTGCTCACCCAATTTTCGGATGCGATCAGCTCGATATGGGAGTTCTGTCTCTCCATCTCTGCTTTGATCGCATCGGCGATTTCAGGGTCTGTTGTCATGATCTCATCGAAGTCGTACATTTGCATATCCTCCATATAATCTATTTCACATTGTTGCATTAACACATTGAAGTCATTATAGCACAGCGAAAGAACCGCGTCTATCTATTATTTTTCTGTTCTCTCGCACAGCAGGAATCTGCACTGCTGCAGATATCTGCCGGAAATTAAGCAAAATCAAACAGTGACAGCTGATTGCTCTGGGGCAGGTCTCCGAACAGTCCCAGCTCCTGCATCAGATCAATGACCGTCTTGCTGACTTTCGTCCTCTGGCGGAAATCATCCAGCGACAGATACGGTCCGTCTTTTCCGGCTTCTTCCACCGCCTCGGCTGCCTTATCTCCCATTCCCTCAATACTTGCAAAAGACGGCATGAGCTTTCCGTCAATGATCTGGAACATTTTTGCTTTAGCCTTATAGAGATCGATAGGCATAAACTCGAACCCTCGGGCATACATCTCCTGCACGATCTTCATGTCCTTCATGACATCCTGTTCTTTCTTGCTCAGGGAGTCGCTGCGCTTCTTATAATCCTGCATGTAATAGTTCAGCTTATCCTTGCCCTGACACATTATCTCATAGGTGAACGCATCTGCACGGATACTGAAATATGCCGCATAATATGCCAGAGGATAGTTGATCTTACAGTAAGCAATACGGTAAGCCATCATAACGTATGCAGCCGCATGAGCTTTCGGGAACATGTAGCTGATCTTCTTGCACGACCATATATACCAGTCCGGTACGCCCTGAGCTGTCATGGCCTCTTCCCACTCTGGCTTCAGGCCTTTTCCCTTACGTACGCTCTCCATGATCGTAAACGCCAGCGCACTTTCCACGCCTTTGTTGATCAGATAGATCATGATATCGTCTCGGGTACAGATGGCAGTTGAGATTGTCGCTTTCCCGGATTTTACAAGTTCCTGCGCATTTCCCAGCCACACGTTGGTTCCGTGGGACAGACCGGAAATACGGATCAGATCCGACAGAGTCTGGGGTTTCGTGTCCTCAACCATCTGGATAACGAAGTCCGTTCCGAACTCCGGGATGCCCAGACAGCCCAGTTTGCATCCGTCAATATCC
>DYCJ01000078.1:8917-9903 GCA_019418195.1 Clostridiales bacterium
GTTCCGTGGAACAGCTCGATCACTTGCTTGTCGTCAAGCGGGATTTCTGTGGCAACAAACGGATGTTCTTCATTGTACTCATTGTCCATGGCATCAGAAGTAATGTAATCCTCAAGAGTACGGATCATGGTCGGATCATCGTGTCCGAGGATATCCAGTTTCAGCAGGTTATGATCAATGGAATGGTAATCAAAATGCGTCGTGATGATCCCGCACTCCATATCGTTAGCCGGATGCTGTACCGGAGTAAATTCGTTAATATCGTGACCGTGAGGAAGCACCACAATACCGCCGGGATGCTGCCCCGTACTACGCCGGATCCCGGTACAGCCTACCGTGATCCTTTCAATCTCACAGCGGCGCTTTCTCTGCTCGCGCTCCTCATAATAATTTTTTACAAATCCATAAGCCGTCTTGTCAGCCAGCGTGCCAATCGTTCCCGCCTTAAAAGTGTGTCCTTCACCGAACAGGACTTCTGTGTATTTATGGGCCTTTGCCTGATAATCTCCGGAAAAGTTCAGGTCGATGTCAGGCTCCTTGTCTCCCTTGAAACCGAGGAATGTCTCAAAAGGAATATCAAAGCCGGCTTTAACAAGCGGCTCACCGCACACCGGGCAGTTCTTATCCGGCATGTCAAATCCGCAGCCTCCGGCAAATGCCCTTACCTCGTCCGACTCAAAGTCACTGTAATGGCACTTTTTGCAGTAATAGTGAGGGCTCAGCGGATTTACCTCCGTGATTCCCGACATGGTGGCAACAAAGGAGGAACCTACCGATCCTCTGGATCCCACAAGATAACCGTCCGCATTGGATTTCCATACCAGTTTCTGTGCGATGATATACATAACTGCATAGCCATTGGAAATAATGGAGTTAAGCTCTTTCTCCAGGCGCTCAGACACCTGGACCGGAAGATCCTCACCGTACATTTCATGGGCTTTCCGGTAACATATATCTCTTAATTCCTGATCGGAATTTTCGATCAC
>DYCJ01000079.1:0-5879 GCA_019418195.1 Clostridiales bacterium
ATAATATATAATAGTAAAAAAGTTCAACAAAAGGAAGAATTGTATGATTTCAATAGCATTGGTTGAGGATGACAGACGTTATACAGAACAGTTAAAGGGATTTCTTTGTCAATATGAAGCAGAGAAGAACTTGAAATTTAATATTGTGACATTTTCAGACGGTGATGAAATCGTAGAAAGATATGATGCCTCCTATGATATTATATTAATGGACATTGAAATGAAGTTCATGGACGGAATGAGCGCTGCGGAGGAAATAAGAAAGAAAGACAGCGAAGTCGTGATCATGTTTATTACAAATATGCCGCAGTATGCCATGAAAGGGTATCTGGTCGATGCTCTTGACTATATTCTGAAGCCGGTTAGTTATCCTGTCTTTAGACAAAGATTAGACAGGGCTATTGAGAGGATTTCCAGCAGAAGCCATGATTATATTGCGATACCTGTAAAAGGTGGTTTTCGCAAATTGGATACAGAAGATATTATCTATGTGGAAATCAGTATTCACGATCTTATCTTCCATACGGTGCATGGTGACTTTACAACAGTGGGAAGTATGAAGAAAGTTGAGGAGCAGCTCGGAGAGGAGTTTTACCGGTGTAATAAATGCTATCTGATCAACCTGAAATATGTCGATGCGATACAGAATAACGATGTCATACTCGGGGAACAGACTTTGCAGGTGAGCCGGGCGAAAAAGAAAGGCCTTCTTGAGGCGTTGAATGCTTATATGAATGAGGTGACAGAGTGAATATAGAGGAATTATCGAATACGCCGTCCGAATATTATGCTCTGGCATATTGGCTGGGATGTCTGTTGTATATCAGCCTTAATGCAAAACGACAAGAGGGAAAGCTGCTGTGGCTGAAAGAAGCAGCTATGCTGGTACTGATGCTCGGTACGGTGATGTTGACAAGAGGACAGCCGGTGTTTTTTTACTGGATCTGTATGGTATTGAATCTTGTATACATATATATTCAAATTTATATCTGCTGTGATATGACTCCTGCAGCAGCCGGGTATTACTGCGTAAAGGCATTCATTTTTGGAGAATTTGCTGCTTCACTGGAATGGCAGCTTTATTATTTCTGTCTTGCAGGGATACACTGGAAGAATACATATCCGGTCAGTATAGTATTCTTAGTCGTTATTTTTTTGATTATTTTTTATGTAGTATATCGACTGGAAAAGAAATATAAAAATGTAAGAGTGGAGATACATAAAAGCGAGCTCCTCTCTGCGGTAACGATTGGACTTGTGGCGTATATTGTCAGCAATCTCAGTTATGCCTATAAGAATACCCCTTTCAGCGGCCAGTTCCCTTTGGAGATTTTTATCATTCGGACTTTGGCAGATCTTGGGGCATTGGCGGCGTTGTATGCATATCATGCACAGCTTCAGGAGCTGTCCATGAAAAAGGAAAATGATTTCCTGCAGAACATGATCCGGATGCAGTATAATGATTACCAGAAATCAGAGGAAAGCATAGCGGTGGTCAATCAGAAATATCATGATCTGAAACACGCGATCGCCCTGTTGAAAACGGATATATCCGGTGATGAAAAAATGGCATATCTGAATCAGATTGAGGATGATATCCGATCTTATGAGGCGCAGAACAAGACGGGAAATAAAGTGCTGGATACAATTTTGACATCAAAAACAATATACGGACAGAAATTCGGCGTGACGATTACCTGTGTTGCAGACGGCCAGGCTCTTGACTTTATCAGTGCAATTGACATCAGTACGCTCTTTGGGAATGCCCTTGACAATGCTCTTGAGGCAGTGCAAAAGATTCCGGATTCAGAGGAACGGTCCATACACTTGTCAGTCTGTCGAAAGAAAAACTTTCTTTGTATTAATATACGCAATCCATATGAGGGGAATCTGAGTTTCCACTCGGGAATTCCGACAACGACAAAAGAGGATCGCGAATTTCACGGATATGGATTGAAAAGTATACGGAGCATAGTAGAAAAATACGGGGGAGACATGAAAATATCAGCGTCAAATAATCGCTTCGACCTGAATATTTTGATTCCTGTTCCAAATTAGAAATATGGCAAAAAGGTATAAAAAGTTCCTTTTTGCCATATTTATTTTGTGCGTTATTACGGATAGTGGGTGAAAAAATACCGATTGTGAAACAAAATCAGCAAAAAAACGGCAGTGTGATATACTTTGCACATTGAAGGTAGTACCTGAAATAATGCACAGCTCCTTCTGATATACAGCGCGCAGAAGAGAAGGAGAAACAATTGAGGAGGAAAGCAATGAAAAGGAAAAAAGCGATGAAGGTCTGGAGAGGATTGACTGCAGTAACAGCATCTCTGATGGCTCTTACGATCGGCGGGACAACGATTGCAAATGCCAACGGATCATGGATCAATACTTTTCTGGGGACGACCAATTATAAGACGGTAGAAAAAGGCGACGGCGAGCAGACGGATACGACATATTTTGATTCAGAATTTTCCAGCTTGGAGGAATTGGTGACGGCCAAAGAAGAGCTGGCGGAGCAGATATCAGAAGAGGGAAGTGTTCTGCTTAAGAATAATAACAATGCACTTCCATTGAGTAAAGAAGGAGAGACGATAACTTTATGGGGAATGAATTCCCATACGCCTACGCTGGGCGGTATGATCGGTTCTCCATCTGCGGTGGACAGTGAACACGGACAGGTGGCATATGGAGTAGAGGAAGCTATGACGGAAAAGGGCTTCACGCTGAATCAGGCAATGATCGATTTCTATTCAAGCGACGAAGCGATGGCTTATGCGAGACTTGGTTTTGGGGCAACAGGTCATGGCTTGTCTCCTGCATTCGGCATGTCTTATGAGAACCCTGCATCTTATCAGGTGGGAGAGGTTCCGGCAGATCTGTATTCAAATGATTTGTTGAATTCCGCGGATGATACGACTGCTGTTGTCGTGATATCCAGAGACAGCTCTGAAGCTGCAGACTATCATCCGGATATGACAAACGGTACTCAGGGCGACAGCTTTGAACGTCCATTGGCTCTTTCGGATTATGAGAAGGCAATGATCGATCTTGCGAAACAACATAGTACAAAAGTTGTTGTTCTGATTAATTCTGATAATCCTATGGAGATTGATGAATTAAAACAGGATGATGAAATTGATGCAATTTTGTGGACGGGACTTCCGGGAATCAACGGATTTCTCGGCGTCGCGGATGTGCTGAGCGGAGATGTAAATCCGTCAGGACATTTGTCGGATACATATGCAGTAAACAGTACTTCCACTCCGGCTATGGTGAACTTTGGAGTCTATACATATACAAATAATTCACAGGCCGGTGCGGATGCAGTGCTGACAGAAGCTAATAAGGCAGACTGGTATGTGGTGGAGAGTGAAGGAATCTATACCGGATATAAATACTATGAAACCAGATATGAAGATTCTGTACTGGGGAGAGGAAACGCCGATGCATCAGAAGGTTCTTCCACAGGATCTGCCTGGAATTATGCAGATGAAGTTTCTTATCCGTTTGGATATGGTCTTTCCTACACTACATTTGAACAGAAACTAAACGGAGTGAATGTAGAAGTAGGCGGAAGCGGGACAGCGGAAGTAACAGTAACCAATACAGGAGATACAGCGGGGAAATCAACGGTCCAGCTTTATGTGCAGTCTCCATATACGGAAAACGGACTGGAAAAAGCGGCGGTACAGCTGATCGGCTTTGCAAAGACGGATATTCTTGAGCCGGGAGAATCCGCGGATGTCACGGTAGAATTCGATCCGCAGTATATGGCGAGCTATGATGAGGCGGCTGTGAAAGAAAACGGTACAGAGGGCGCATGGGTCCTTGAAGAGGGAGATTACTATTTCTCGATTGGAAACGGAGCCCATGAAGCATTGAACAATATACTTGCGCAGAAGACAGGAGCTCGGGACGGACTGACAACTGTTACAGATACAGAAACGATCAATCCGGAAAATGCTGCAGTGTGGCATATGGACTCAACAGATATAGAGACGTATTCAGAAAATGTAGAGAATGCGCTTCAGGATTGCGACATCAATAATTATATTGAAGATACCGTTGAATATACTACAAGAGCTGACTGGACAAAGGGATGGGAAGCTGTTGAATCTATTACTCCGACAGAGGAGATGATGCAGGGGCTTACCAATAGTAAGACAGAGCTTACCGAAAATGGAAGCGGAGTACAGTGGGGAGTGGACAGTGGATTGTCACTCATAGACTTCATGCAGACAGATGAAGACGGAAATTATACAGGTGTGATTCCGCTTGATGATCCGATGTGGGATAAACTGGTGGATCAGATTACGCTGGACGAAGCGATTGCATTTATTGAGAAAGCAGGAACCGACTTCGAAAGTATCCCATCTATCAATTTACCGAAGGTTTATGCAAACGACGGACCGGTCGGATTTGCTTATGACCAGGTGGCAGGTTATCTGACGAGATGGACAGAGGCAGAATCAGGACAGCCGACCTATGTGGCAGAAGATGACGAGTATGCAACATATTCCATGAACTCCATGCCTACGGAACCGGTTGTGGCGGCTACATGGAATAAGGAACTGGCGGAGAGAGAAGGAGAACTCTTTGGAGAAGACGGACTCTGGTCAAAAGAAGGTACTATTATGGCGCCGGGCATGAATATTCACAGAAATGCTTACTGCGCAAGAAATCATGAATATTATTCTGAAGACGCTATGCTCTCCAATTACCTTGGCACGGCTGTTTGCAAAGGCGGACAGTCAAAAGGACTCATGGTAGAGCCGAAGCATCTTGCATTCAACCATCAGGAGACAAACCGTTCAGGAATTTCTACATACTTTAATGAACAGGCGGGACGTGAAAATGAGCTGCGGTCATTCCAGGGAGCTTTGGAATCGAATTACGCGGACGGTGTTATGACAGGATTCAACCGTATCGGAACAGATTTCTCCGGAGCGGACGAAGGTATGCTGACTCAAATTGTCAGAAATGAATGGGGATATGAGGGCTGGATTGTGACAGACCTGATCAACGGAGCTGATTATATGAACTGGCGAGATATTGTTTTTGCAGGTGGCGGAGCGCCGCTGACAGAGACGGCCTATGATGATTCTGAGATTGGGTGGATGTCCGATGCTAAGGCAGAAATTGAGAAAGACACAGAATTCCAGCAGCAGATGAAACAGGGAATCAAATATTACCTATATAATTTCGCAGCCAGCAACGCAATGAATGGAATCAGCAACACAGCAGAGCTTGTTTATGTAAATACATGGTGGCAGATTGCTCTGTACGCTGCAATCGGAGTAACTGCAGTCCTGACCCTGGGAAGCTTAGCGATGTATGTACGAACAGGTAGAAAGAAAGGAGAATAAGAATATGCAGAACAGCAGACATATTGGAAAAGGTATTGTCCTGTGGGCAGTTGCGGGAGTCCTGAGTGTGGCCGGGATCATTGTATATCAGACTGTCGAGAGAACATTTATGCCTGTGACGATCCTTCTGGCGGCAGGAATTGTCGTTACAGTCATCGGAATTGCAGCAGCGGTGAAAAAGGCCGGAGAACCTGCTAACTTTGCTGCGGTTATTGCTGCGGTACTAAGCGCATTTGCACTTGTCTATGGATTCTTTGTCATGATTGATCCGATTACATGGGTGGCTACGGCGCTGGAACCGTTCAGTGTGCTCTATACTTTTATTGCATTTGAAGTGATTATGGCAGTTGCATTTATCCTGAATATAGTGGCGGCGTTTACGGGAATTGCTGTGGAGGAAGCTGATGAATGACAGATTTTTTCCCGGCCGTACGTGGCTGGATATGAACGGAAAACCAATACAGGCACATGGGTTTAATGTGTTTTATAAAGACGGCACTTATTATT
>DYCJ01000079.1:5889-9879 GCA_019418195.1 Clostridiales bacterium
TATTATTGGTATGGTGAAAATAAAGAGTTTACCAGGCCATTTGGATTTATTTGGACATGGGGAATCAGGTGTTACACTTCGAAAGATTTGTATAACTGGGAGGATAGAGGGCTGATCATCCCTCCGGACTGTGATGATATTCACAGTCCCCTCCACCCCACCTACTGCATTGACCGGCCGCATATTCTGTACTGCAAGAAAACAGGAAAATATGTTGCGTGGCTTAAGATTATGTCAGGACTGGTGGGACAGTTTATGTGTATTCTTCAGGCAGATGATTTTATGGGCCCTTACGAGTATGTACATAAGTTCTATCAGCCTCTGAATATGGATTCCGGTGATTTCTTCCTGGCGGAGGAAGCGGGAGGAGAGAAAGCATATATTATATTTGAACGGCCTCATTTTGAGATGATCACAGCGGATCTGACGGAGGATTATACGGGAGTAACGGGAAAATATTCTGTGCATTATCCGAACAGGAAACCACCTCTTACCAGGGAAGCTCCTGTATATTTCAGGCATGGAGGAAGAAATTATCTTTTTACATCAGGTACTACGGGATATTATCCCAATCCCAGTATGGTGTGTACATTTGATGATTTTCACGGAGAGTATACGGACCTCGGCAACCCGCATCAGGGGGATCTGACGAACACCTCTTTTAATTCACAGATCACATGTGTCCTTGATGTGCCAGGAAGTGATCTGCAGATTGTGATGGCGGATCGGTGGCTTCCGTCAAAGAAAACGGCTGCCCAGCAGAGAAGAATGTCTCAAAGGTTTGCACGGCAGTTCAGAAATTATGAACCAGACTGTTCGGAGAGAAAAACAGAGCGAATGGCGGGCAGAAAACAGTTCCATATGGAAAATACAAGGAAGTCCACGTATGTATGGCTCCCAATTGAATGGGAGGGCAGCCGGCCGGTTATCCGTTGGCATGACGAGTGGAAACTAGAGGACTATATTTGAGCAGGATGAATGATAAATGATGAAGAAAACCAGAATAAGAAAGGAAAATGTATCATTTCCGGAGATGGCGCTTGGATATCTGATCGGCCCGTTTGGTGCTTTGATCACAAACGCAGTATTTACGTCGTTTCTCAACAGATTTTATACAGATATTCTTGGAATGGCAGGAAAGTTTCTTACCCTGCTCCCACTTGTATCTACCATATTTGTTGTTGCCGGCAATTTGATCGTGGGTGTGGTGATAGACCGGACGAGAACAAGATTTGGAAAGGCGCGCCCCTATCTGCTGGCATCGGCGCCGCTGTTAGCAGTGGCCTGCATCTTGATCTTCGCCGTCCCGTCGGGAAATGAGCTGCTAAAAGTCGTCTGGATCGCGATATCGTATAATTTATACTTTGCAGTCGCATATCCAGTTTATTTCATGGCTCACAGTATGATGGTGCCGCTGTCCACCAGAGATCTGGATCAGAGAGGGAAGCTTTCAGTAGTTTCAAATGTGGCAAATATGGCGGCGGCAGGATTGTTTGCAGCTATTATTTTTCCGATGCTGATTTATCCGAAACTAAAAAATCAGAGCAGCTGGCTGACCTGTATGTGCATACTTGGAGCTGTGGCTCTTGCGGGAGCACTGCTGGAATTTGCTTTTACCAGAGAGAGGATCACAGAGGAAGAGGCGGCAGGTATTGTTCAGACTGAAGATGGGCTTAAAGAGGGAAAAGAGAAGAAAGAAAAGGCAAAAGAGATACCGCTTGTACAGCAAATTCGGGGAGTTGTAACAGACCGTTATTGGTGGATCATCATTATCTATTATCTGCTGTTTGGAGTGTCCGGTGGAATCAAGAATCTTTCTATGAGTTATTACTGCGATTATGTGGTGGGCAGTTATCAGGATGGAATAACTCAGACAGTTCTGGCGGTGGTCAGTGGCTTGCCAATGGCCCTTGGAATATTCTGTGTATGGCCGCTGGCAAATAAATTCGGCAAAAAGAATATTACAGTTGCAGGACTTGCGCTGTCTGTTGTAGGCGGAATCATAAGTTTGATCGCTCCGTATAATTTCTGGAGTGTGGCAGCAGGTGTGGCGATAAAAACATTGGGAACGATACCGGCGTGTTATGTAATGATGGCACTTTTTGCAGATGTGCTTGACCATCTTGAGGCGAAGAATGGATATCGATGCGATGGGTTGTCAATGTCTTTATACAGCGTGATTACAGTTGCGACATTTGGAATTATCACAGCAATTTTTAACGGACTGATTTCTATGTCTGGCTATGCAGCACCAGAGATTATCGACGGCATTACGGTTGCAGCAGAGCAGAATGATGCTACTATGTGGGTATTTATAATCTGTTTCCTCGGAGTAGAGACGGCGGCATATGCGATATTGACGGTGTTGCTTTCTTTCCTGAAAGTAGAGGATCACATCAAAGAGGAGCAGGAACTGATCAGGCAGAGGAAGGAGAATAACTTAATAATAAAATAATTGTAAAGCCTATTGACATTTCTTTGCATACGCGGTAAAGTTTCTTACTGGAACGAAATTAAATTATGAAAACTTTCTCTTATTCAGAGCAGTGGAGATACAAAGGATCTGTGAAGCTGCGGCAACCCCTTACATGGAAGGTGCCAACCTGAGCGAGTGATCGAACAATAAGAGGATTGTAGCGATAGATATCGGCAGTCCGCTTGCGGACTGCTTTCTTTTTTTTGTCTGGCAGGACAATTCGATATAAAAGACCTGCGTCGGGCGGAGACGATCCGAAGGAGAAAGTTGAGCTGGTTCACTTATGTATCCAGAGTTGGACCGGTGTACAGAGAAAGGAGTTTTATCGTATGGAGAAGTTACTATTTACATCTGAGTCAGTTACTGAAGGTCATCCGGACAAGATGTGCGACCAGATTTCGGACGCGATCCTGGACGCACTCATGGAGCAGGATCCGATGAGCCGTGTAGCGTGTGAGACATGCTGTACGACAGGTATGGTAATGGTCATGGGAGAGATTACTACAAAAGCATATGTGGATATCCCGAAGATTGTGCGCGATACAGTGCGCGAGATTGGATACACAAGAGGAAAATACGGTTTTGACGCGGATACATGCGGCGTGATCACAACAATTGACGAGCAGTCCGCTGATATCGCGATGGGCGTGGACAAAGCTCTTGAGGCGAAAGAGCATACAATGTCAGAGGATGACATTGAGGCCATCGGAGCAGGAGATCAGGGAATGATGTTTGGTTATGCATCCGATGAGACGGAGGAGTATATGCCGTATCCGATCGCAATGGCACATAAACTGTCACGCCGTCTGACCGAGGTGAGAAAAAACGGCACTCTCCCGTATCTGCGGCCCGACGGAAAAACGCAGGTGACAGTAGAATATGATGAAGATCATATGCCGAAACGTCTGGATGCAGTCGTGCTTTCCACACAGCATGATCCGGATGTGACACAGGAAAAGATCCATGAGGATATTAAGAAATACGTGTTTGATGAAGTTATTCCGGCAGATATGGTCGACGGGGAGACAAAATTCTTCATCAATCCTACAGGAAGATTTGTGATCGGCGGTCCGCATGGAGACAGCGGGCTGACAGGACGTAAGATAATTGTTGATACATATGGCGGCATGGCACGTCACGGCGGCGGAGCATTTTCAGGAAAGGACTGTACAAAAGTGGATCGTTCCGCTGCATATGCGGCACGTTACGCGGCGAAAAATATAGTGGCGGCAGGGCTTGCAAAACGCTGTGAGATCCAGCTTTCCTATGCGATCGGAGTAGCACAGCCGACTTCGATCTCTGTTGATACATTCGGAACAGGAAAACTGTCAGATACAAAGCTGGTAGAGATTGTTCGTGATAATTTTGACCTGCGTCCGGCCGGGATCATCAAGATGCTGGATCTGAGGAGACCGATCTATAAGCAGACGGCAGCATATGGTCATTTTGGGCGTACAGATGTGGATCTCCCTTGGGAGAGACTGGATAAGGTTGACGATTTAAAGAAATATTTG
>DYCJ01000008.1:0-6521 GCA_019418195.1 Clostridiales bacterium
TGTCATCATTGGTTCCACCATCATTGCCTGATCCGCCGCATGCAGTAAGCCCCGCTACAAGTGCAGCTGCCAATAGTACACTTACAATTCTCTTCCACTTCATAATAGTTCCTCCTTCTTTTTTCATTTTATAGTTCTCTTCCGGCCGGGAAGTAGAATACTTTTATATTTTTCTTTTTTCTCTGTTATCTTTGTATATATCAAAAAATCTCGCAACCTCATCCCGGTCAAGCGGACTTTCGCCTCCAATGATATATTTTGTAATTAAAATCTGTTCCGCAATTGACTCGCACGCTTCCACAACATTCATAGCTTCTTCTACAGTTTTTCCCACTGCAAGGCTACCATGGTTTCCGAGCAATACGATTCTATATCCATCTGCAAAATATGGTTCTGCCATCGTCATAATAAATTTTGTCCCCGGCGCCCCATATGGAGCACATGGAATCTTATGGAAATTCCCCATCATCTCCGGCAGCGCCTCTGTTTCCACATCGATTCCTGCCATGGAAAATGCTGTGAGAACTTTTGAATGACTATGCACAACACCGCCTACATCCCATCCATTTTTTTCGCAGATATCATACGCCATACTGTGCATGATTACTTCGGATGTTTCTTTCATCCCCCAAATTCTTTTGCCATCCGAATCAAGTACAGAAATCTTTTCCGGTGTCAACAATCCCTTATTCTGTCCTGTGGGAGTAATATAAATTTTCCCATCCACCTTAGTTGAAATATTTCCCGCAAATGAATTTACAAGTCCTTTTTCATCCATTCTTTTTGCTACACTTAACACCTGGTCAACTGCATCCTCCGATATCCCCAGCTCTTTCATCTTTTCTCTGTAATCTTTCGCCATTTTCTTTTCCTCCTACTATTATTTTATCGGCAGACCCCTGTTTCGATCATCACCTTCATATCTTCATCCCACCGCTTTGTTTCAGCTATATCCGGCTGATATTCCCGCATCTCAAAAGAATTAGCTGCTACTTCTCGAATCTCATCTACAGATGACATCTCACCCAAAGCGTAAAATTGTGTAAGAATATTACCTGCAAGAGTTGCATAAGGCATCCCCGCATATATCGGCATCCCCAGCGCGTCACTGATAATTTGCATTAGTACATAATTTCTACTGCCGCCATTTACCACTGATATCTTCTTTACCGGAAGTCCCATCTCATATTTGAGGTATTCCGTACATCGCTTCACCTTCAAAGCAACACTCTCAAAAATACATCTAACAAACTCTGCATCTGTCTCTAGTTCCTCTTGCCCACTCTTTCTAAGATAAGCATTAATTTTTTCTCTTATATCTCCACCCGGATTGTTAAGCTCTATGTCCTCTGTATCTATATATACACGTCTGCTTTTGCATCCTTCCGCCATCTTCATAATCAAATCATAACTGTACTCTCTGCCTTCTGATTTCCAGTTTCGCCTCAGCTCATTAAGCAGCCACAACGCAGCAAAATCTTTATAAAAAATCTTCCTGTCATCAATCAGCCCTGCATTCTTCATGCCACCATTCCATGATTTTTCATTTACAATACTTTGTGTAAGCTCAATCCCCATATTTATATTTGTTCCTATACTCACATACACTTGATCAATTCCAAATCCGGGAATTCCTACAACAGCTGATGCTGTATCATGTCCACACACAGAAATCACCTTCGCTTTTCCTGCTTGCGATATCTCTGCCGGTTCTTTTAGCAAATATCCAGCCATTCTTCCCGTATTTGTAATCTGTCCCATTATATGCTTTGGAAGGCCAAGCGCATCAAACACTTCTTCAGCCCATGTATCTTGTTCCGGACGCATTAATCCGGACGTTCCGGCAATCGAACGCTCTATGGATATTTCGCCTGAAAGGAAATATTCCAGAAGATCCGGAAGGAATAACATTTTATCTGCAAGATCTATAATGTGTTCTTCTTGTTCTACATAGGAAAAAAGTTGCGGCAATGTATATGACCGGTTTGATCTACACCCGGTTAATTCATATATTTTCTTTTCCGAAAGGATCTGATAAACTCTATCCAGCGTTTTTTCAGTCCGCATATCTCTGTAGTGATAAATCGGTTCAAGAAGCCTTCCTTTCCTGTCCAAAAATCCATAACTAGCTCCCCATGTATCCACTCCCACAGATATCACATCATCATTCTGCGCATAGTTCCGTATCCCATGGAGAATATTTTGATAGATTCTAAACAAGTCCCAATACAAATTTCCATTTAAAAAAACAGGATCATTTACGAAATCCATATAATCTCCTATATTAAGTTTCTTTCCGTCAAAATATCCTTTTGCCATTTTGCCGCCACTGGCTCCCCAATCCGCCGCAACGGAAATTTTCTTTTTCATTTCGTCTCCTTTATATCGTTTTCGATAATATTATTCTATATTTAATCCATATTTTTGTCAATATATTTCCATAATATTTATTTCATTTGTAATTTTTGCCTATTTTTATTATCGTTTTCGATTTATATTGACCTCTTTTTTTACTTTTTTAACAAAAGCAATAATAAAAAATCCCCCCCAACCAACTATTTCTAGTCAGTTGAGGGTAATTATCCTCGTACACACTTTCTCCAGCAGCGCCTCGCTGTGACTCACGACCAGCATTCCCATCTTCCGTCTCCTGTTCTCTTCCAGCAGGAATTCCCAGATCTGTGCCTGCGTCACCAGATCCAGCATTGCCGTGATTTCGTCGCACAGCAGGATCTCCGTCTCAGACCGGAGAGCTCTTGCAAGGCAGAACCTCTGCAGTTCCCCTCCAGAGAGTTCGGCCGGATAGCGGTCGAGCCATTCCTTCTCTATATGAAGCTTCTCCATAAGCTGCTCTTCTATATCTCCTGCCTCTGCCACGGTTTCCTTCAGCTTCAGAAGCGGATCCACTACCGTCTCGGGATGCTGCCACACCATCTGTACCGGACAGGCGCCGCGGTATTCGCTGACCGGCCTGCCGTCCAGAAGTACTTCTCCCTGCTTCGGACGTTCATATCCTGCCAACAGCCTGCAAAGCGTCGTCTTTCCCCTGCCGCTTGGTCCTTTAAGTCCGACACGCTCTCCAGGCGATATCGTCAGTTCAAATCTGTCAATGATCGGATTTTTCTTTCGATTCCGATAATAAAACGTAAGATTATGTGCTTCCAGTATCATAGCTCTGCTCCACTTTTCTTTATCTCATCCGGATACAGGCACCGGACTTCACCGTCCCGGTATTTCATCAGAGGGATCTGATCTTTTGTGCTGCATTCCTCCGTGCATACAGGACACTGTCCGGCATAGGGACATCCTTTCCTGACATTTCCGGCATAAGGCTGGGTACCCTCAGACGCCCTGAACCCGTGCTCCGGCATAGCATGCCACAGCGCACGGGTATACGGATGCCGCAGATTCGCTGCATCGCTAAAGTCCTCTGCCTTTGCTTTCTCGATCGTCTCTCCTGCATAGAAGACTACCACTTCATCCGCGACGGAGAGAGCCAGTTCCAGATCGTGGGTGATAAACAGCATTCCTGCCCCTTCGTCCGCCAGTTCCCGGAAATGGCTCAAAATCCGCTTTGCCGCCCGCGCATCCAGCCCCGGCGTCGGTTCATCCGCTATGATAAGTCTCGGTTTTTCCGTCACCGCCGAGGCGATCAGCACCCGGCGGGCCATTCCTCCGGAGAGTTCAAACGGGTACATTTCCTCTGTATCCGCTCCGAGCCCATACCTCTCAAGGGCAGTCTTGCAGCGCTGTTTCGTATCCGGATCCTTTTTTCCTTTGCTCAGTTGTGCTCCTACTTTCATAAGCGGATCAAGATACGTAACCCCCTGTGGGATCAGGAATATTTCTTTTCCCCTCAATTTCTTTACCCGCTTTTTCGTCAGGGGTTCTCCGGCATATTGTATCTCCCCCGCCATGTGGCTATTATATGGAAGGATTCCAAGAATGCTGTGGGCAAGCAGACTTTTCCCCGATCCGCTGGCTCCCACCACGGCGACGATCTGGCCCGGTTCTATCTCAAGCGACAGATCCTTTACCGCAGCAAGCCGCCTCTTCTGAAAGCCGAAAGCGTGAAGCCCCTGCTCATATTGATTAAAATAGACGGATAAATGCTCTATCTTTAATATCGGTTCCATATTGTCTCCTTATTCATGCACGCTTGACGGATCGAGCAGACGTCTTACCCGCTCTCCGAGAAGGGCAAATAATACGACTACCAGAACAAGGGCCAGTCCGGGGAAAAGGGCAAGCCACCATTTTCCGGTGGTCAGGTACTGCATGCTCTCCGAAAGGATTACGCCGATGGCTGGCTGTTCCGACGAAAGCCCGAACCCCAGAAATGTTACGCTGGACTCATGCAGGATCGCATGGGGGAACAGGAGAATCATGCCTGTAAGGAACTGCGGCAGGAGATGGGGCAGCATATGGTGCTTTACATTCTGGAGTTTTGATACTCCCATCTTCTCCGCCACAAGAATATACGGCGCCTGCCGAAGCTGCATCAGCTCTCCCCGGATCACCCTTGCCAGTGACGGCCAATGACTCAAAGCCACTCCTGCCACCACACCCACAAAACCTCTCCCGCACGCCAGTGAGATCAGCATGACAAGCAGGATATGGGGGATTCCCATAACGAGATCGATACACCATGAGATCACAGCGTCTGCTTTCCGTCCAAGTACGACAGAAGCTGTCCCGAGGAGCAGGGCCACCGCAGCACTGACCACTGCTGTCAGGATACCGATCCGGATACTCAGGGACAGCCCTGATAATGTGCGGGCCAGCATGTCCCGCCCCATCCAGTCCGTGCCGAAGAGATGCTGCAGTCCGGGACTTAAATTCCGCTGGGAAAAGTCTGTCTCCACAGCATAATCTTCTGTCAGGATACCGGCGACTGTCACTGCAGCAAGTATCACCACTGCCACGATCAGGAAGGCCACTGTGCGGCTCCTCTGATTCGTTCCTGTCTGACAGCCCTTACCCGCGGCCGTCCATTCTTTTTCCATTCTCATGTCATTCGCTGCCATGTTATTCATCCTCTCGCCGCCCCCTTTCGGATCTTCGGGTCGATCACGCCGTAAAGCAGGTCTGCGATCAGATTTCCGGCAAATACGATCGCCGCCGTAACGATCGTGATCCCCAGAAGAAGGGGCAGATCACTTCCAAGCCCCGCCGTTACTGCCGCCTGGCCAAGTCCCGGATAGGAGAATACCTGTTCCACCAGCACGGACCCTCCGATGATCTCACTGACAGAGGCAAACTGCAGTGTAATTGCCGGGAGCGCCACATTGCGCAGTCCATGGCGCAGGATGATGGATATTTCCGATTCTCCCCGCGCCCGGGCGAAGAGTACATAATCCGACTCCATGACATCGATCATCTTCTCCCTTGTATGGAGCGCGATATTTGCCACGCCGGTAATGCTTAAGGTCAGAGCGGGAAGTATGGCGTGCCGGAGCCGGTCTGCGACCGTAACTGCCGCGGCGTCCATCCCTGCGGGCACCGAAAGTCCGATGGGCAGCCAGCCCAGCCATACCGCAAAGATCAAAAGCAGCAGGATTGCCAGCCAGAAAGCCGGTGTACTGGAGATCAGAAGACAGTATCCTCTGATCAGCCGGTCCGGCCATCTGCCCCGGCACGCCCCCGCGATCACTCCCATCGTCAGACCTAGCACGCCTGAAATCACCCATGCAGACAATAGCAGCCAGAAGGAACTGACAAGGCGCTGACCGATGACAGTAAGCACCGGCTGGCGGTAGAGAAGAGACGTACCAAAATCCCCTTTCAGTACATCTGAAAGCCATCCCAGATATCTGGTAAGGGGTGGCGTATCCACGCCCCAGTATGCTTCCAGTTTTGCGATCTGCTCCGGGCTCATGGTTCCCAGCGCCGCCTGCCCCACATTTGTCTGAAGGGGATCAAGAGGTGATGCACACATCAGAAGGAAGGTGACGATACTGACCCCCAGAAGAAGCAGTGCCATGCGAATTAATTTTTTACCGGTAAACTGAAGACGATGCTTCAAACCCAATCATCCTTTCCAACTCCACTGATCTACATTATTGACAATCGACCATCCGTGTCCGTGGGGATGGATCTTCTGCTCCGCCACATTCAGACTGTCTCTCACCCAGTAGAGATGATCGATGTTGACAAGCCATACCCACGGAATGTCTCCGTCCTGTGTCACGCCTGTGATTCCGTCCCACTGTGCCTGCTGCCACAGCTTATAAGACTCTTCCAGATCATTGGATGCAAGGGCCTGATCCATATACGCGTCCACCGTGCTGTTGGAATACGGCGAATACTGTGCCGAATCCGTCCCTTCAATGGTGTGATAAATGTTGTAAAGTTCCATCGGAGTATGGGCTCCCCAGCCCCAGATCAGCGGATCCGAAAGGGCACGGTCATACGCCGTATCCCAGCCCACGCCCTCAAGGCTGCAGGATATTCCCAGTTCCCCGAGCTGATCTGCGAAATCCGCGGCAAGGGCCTGGCGTACCGAATCCCCGGTAGAATAG
>DYCJ01000008.1:6531-24599 GCA_019418195.1 Clostridiales bacterium
GCTTTTACTCCATCTTTCTCCCGGACGCCGTCGTCCCCCACGGTCCAGCCCGCCTCGTCGAGCAGCGCCGCCGCTCCCTCAGGATCATACTCCACCTCTGAGGCTTCATTGTACCACGGGAGCTGGTCGCAGACACTGCAGGCCGGACTGCCGTATCCATTTAATACATTGTCGATCATCTCCTGCCGGTCGATGCCGATATTGATGGCACGGCGGACCAACACATCGGAGGTAAAGTCATTTCCCACTGTGCGTCCTTCAGAATCCGTGCTCTCTTCCACAGTCGGAAGATTAAATCCTCTATTGTCTACACTTGCATATGCCGCAAGCTCATATCCGTCAATCTCCTGATCCGAATAAGTGGCGGATGTATATGCCAGATCCACTTCTCCTGCCTGAGCCGCAAGAAATGCCGCATCCTCTTCCATGAACAGTATCGTGACCTGTTTCATCTCCGGTGCCTCACCGTAATAATCCGGATTTGCCTCAAGGATCACCTGCTGCCCCCGGTCCCACTGCTTCAGGATATACCTTCCCGAACCGATGGGATTAGAACCGTAAGTGGCGCTGTCGTAAGCGTGTTCCGGTACAATCCCTACGATCGCCATAGTATACGGCCAGATGGAGAACGGACGGGTCATATGAAAGACGGCCGTCGTCTCATCTGTGGCCTCCGCATAATCCAGCATGGTAAAATCATTGACTGAGCTGGACTCTTTTACTGTGTTGTACGTAAACGCCACATCTTCTGCGGTCAGCGGCTCCCCGTCGGTAAACTTCACATCATCGCGGATGGTTACCGTCCAGGTCAGTCCGTCTTCGCTGACTGTGTAATCTGTCGCCAGATCATACCCGATCGTCAGATCTGTGTTCGTCACTGTGAGCGTACTCTGGATCAGCGGCTCATGGACGTGTTCACCAGCTCCCCAACCGTAGGCCGGATCAAATCCAGCCTCGGGCTCGGAATTGGGATCCATGGCGATCACTACAGAAGAGTCGGCGACCCGCTGCTGTACCGCCGACTGGTTTTCCAAATTGTCCCTTTGGCATCCCGCAAGAACCGATACTGACATGACAAATACAAGCAATACAGAAATCCATCGTTTTCTCATCTCTGCGCCCCTCTCTGATCCGCCCCTTTGTCCTGCCCATTTTCGTCCTGCTCTTTCCTGGCCTGCTCATTTCTCAGGGAAATGATATGTTCATACGCTTCCCTGTAAGACATCTGTGCCTTTTTCGCATAGGCAGCCGTATCCTCATATTCCGGCTTCTCATGCCTGATCCCGAAGCCTTCCGCTGTCTTGATCCGCACCTGCCCGCACTCTGTCTGTACCATTTCAATACCGGGTGTAAGGAAATATTTCTCACAGAGACGCACTCTCACTCCGTTGGTCGTTGTCTCTCTCATGATATTTTTTGCCGTCTCATCGATCCGCTCTGTCTCACAGAGCACTGTGAGCTCCCATCCCGGACGGCCCTTCTTCATGGTCCCTGCCACCGTATACGCATCCAAAGCACCAAGCTCTATCAGTCTTGCTGTGGCAAATGCAAGGGTTTCCGGCGTCATATCATCAATATTGCACACCAGCTCAGCAATACGTCCGTTTCCCGCGGCTGCGTCTTGGAACTGCTCCTCTGCGGTTTCTCCTATGGTTTCAGTTGCATTCGTCTCTTTCATCGGCTGTGCTTCGCCCAGGAACACTCTCACACAGTTTGCCTGTTCAAATTCCTTCGTTCCCACACCGATGCCCACACTCGTTTTCGACATGACCGGCATATCACCGAAGCTGTCCGCAAAGTGTACAAGCAGTGCAGCACCTGTAGGTGTACACAGTTCTCCGCGGATATTTCCGCCGTACATCGGCACATCCGCCAGCAGGTTGGCCGTGGCAGGCGCCGGCACCGGCATGATCCCGTGAGCACAGCGCACAGTTCCGCTGCCCACATGAACAGGAGATGCCACGATGCGCTCTGGCCTCAGCAGATATATGGCATAGCACACTCCTGTAACGTCGGCCACTGCATCCAGCGCGCCTACCTCATGGAAATGTACCTGTTCCACCGGGCAGCCGTGGGCTTTTGCCTCGGCGTCCGCGATCGCATCGTAGACCTTTCCTGCATTGTCGCGCACCTCCTCCGGCAAATCCAGCCCGCCGATCAGCTCCGCAATATGCAGGGGATCCGCATGGTGATGATGTCCCGCATGCAGTTCGGCATGCTCTCCTCCCGGTTCATGTTCTTCCTCCCCGTACACAGTCACTTCCATATGCGTGCCGGATATGCCGCATGTGCTGCTCTTACGGGGTGTGATCCTGACACCGGGCAGTCCCAGTCCGTTCATACGTTTCAGAAACTCTTCTTTCTGCTCCTCATCCATCAGTTCATACAGAGCGGACATGAGCATATCGCCGGCCGCTCCCATATTGCACTCTATATAAAGTGTTCTCATATCCTAATTCTCCTTTATCCCTTCCATCTGATTGATCATACTTGCCAGATATCCCGCTCCGAATCCATTGTCTATATTGACAACGCTGCACCCGGACGCGCAGGAGTTGAGCATGGACAGAAGAGCCGACACCCCTCCGAAGCTTGCGCCGTATCCCACGCTTGTAGGCACCGCGATCACCGGACAGTCCGTCAGGCCGCCGATCACCGATGCCAGCGCGCCTTCCATCCCCGCCACTGCCACAACACACCGGGCGCTCATGAGCGGATCCAGATTCGAGAGCAGGCGGTGGAGCCCTGCCACCCCTACATCGTAGAGACGGGTGACTTTATTTCCCATGGTCTCCGCAGTCAGTGCAGCCTCTTCCGCAACCGGTATGTCGCTTGTGCCCCCGGTAGCCACTACAATACTGCCCCGGTGTTCCTGTTCCTCCGGATAGGCGACGGCAAGCTTCGGAAGAGGATAATACTCCGCCGGGACTGCCCCGCACAAAATGTCTGCCGCCTCCTGCCCGACCCGCGTGACAAGGATGTTCCTGCATCCCCTATTTCCCATAGCGGTGACGATCCCTTTAATTTGTTCCGGCGTCTTTCCGGCGCCATAGATTACTTCGGACGCGCCCTGCCGGATGCTCCGGTGATGATCGATCTTGGCATAATCCAGATCCTCAAAAGGTTCCTCTTTTAAATTCAGAAGTGCATCTTCCGGTGAAGTCGTACCGTCTGCCACACTCCGCAGTAATTGAAGAATATCGTGTTTATTATCCATACTGAACGCTCCTTATCTAGTCCTTATCTGATTTCCTAATCCGACGGGTTCCTTTCCTCCAGATCGAGGAGTACCACTGAAAAAAGCCGTCCCAGTTTTTCATAGATCTGTTTTCTCTTCTCCATCACAAACTGCATCTGGTCTCCCGTAACCTGAATCCGTGCCACGCCCCCGTACAGACGCACACGAAAATCCCGAAATCCCAATGCAGACATCGCGTTTTCCGCCTGTTCCACCCGGTCGAGATCCGCCGCTGTAATTGGGGTTCCCGCAGGAATGCGCGTTGCCAGACAGGCATATGCGGGTTTATCCCATGTAAAAAGACCTGCTTCTTTCGATTGTTCTCTCACCTGCTCTTTCGTGATGCCACATTCCCGGAGAGGCGAGCGGACTTCCAGTTCTCTCAGTGCCCTCATGCCCGGACGGTCTCCCGCATCATCCGAAGCATTCGTTCCATCCAGAAGTACAGAATAACCATCGTCCTTTGCCGCTTCCCGCAGGCGTGTAAAAATCGCACGTTTACAGTAATAGCACCGCTCCGGTCCATTTTTCTCTGCCTCAGGAAGAGAAAGGATGTCCATGTCCACTACGGTCATAGGAATATCCAGTTCTTCTGCCAGATGCCGTGCGTCTTCAAGTTCGAAAGCAGGCTGAAAAGCAGTCTTTACATAATAGGCATGCACATCACAGCCGTATTCTTTTGCCGCCCAGAGTACAAACGCCGAGTCTGTCCCTCCGGAAAATGCCGCCGCCGCTTTTGGCACCTGTTCAAAAAATTCTTTTAATGTCATATCTTCACCCTCGTTCTTCAAAAACAAAAGGAAAGTACCCGCCTTCTTCCGAAAGCAGATACCTTCCTGATATCTCATACATACATAAATAAATATCTGATGACATAAAACGTCTGCACAAACACTAATACTCCTCAGCCCGATCGCAGCGGCTTCTGCCGCATCCGCCGACTTCCTGCCGTTACGGTCTTCGTTGATCTATCTGATCTCCTGAGTAAAACGCGCCAGTGCTTCTATTGCATTTTGTACATTTTTTCCCATGGATGCGTCAGAGACGCCCACGACAATATTATCACAGAGATTCACCGGAATCAAGATTCTCTTTGCACTGCTCTGTCCCACCGCCACAGCCATACGCGGAGTGATCTCTCCCAGCATAGAGTCCGCGATCACGATTCCCACCGGTCCCATGATCACATCAGCCCGGACTGAAGCAACAACCACGGAATTCTCCCCGGTGGCAGCCTGATCCGCCCCCGCCTTAAGCATAGCGTTTGTAGCCGCACTGTTCGTTCCCACAGCCAGCACCTCAATATCCGGATTGTACTCCTTTACAGCGCTCACAAGCTGGCGCCCCAGGCCTCCGCCCTGTCCGTCAATGACCAAGACCTTCATCGCATCATCTCCCATGTCCTTCTATCGCTGAGCAGCTCCATCCTGCTGCTCCTTTTTGGTAATCTGTCTTGTATTCTTCTCTACCAGTTTTCTCGATACCATGATCTGATGGCCGCATCCCATGCATTTCAGCCGGAAATCCGCTCCTGTCCGCAGGACTTCCCACTCGCTGCTCCCGCAGGGATGGGGCTTTTTCATCTTAATGATATCGCCTACATCAAATCTGTCTGCCATATTTCTTTCCTTTCCACGACCGCTAATCAACCGCAGTCAGCACTCCCTGAAGCAGAAAACGTTCATCCCGCTGGTCACCGGTACAAGTAGAGAGGCTTACAATCTGTGACTGCGCATTTACCTCCACATCCACCTGATAGTTAGAGGATTCCCTGCAGAGTTCTATGTACTGCTCAAACTCTTCATCTGATGCGAATTCAATATCATAGTTATCCGCCGACGCATTTACAACGCCCGCTGAGAATACTGTATAAGTCCTCACACTTCCGTCCGGTGTGTAAATGTAGAAGTTCGGGTGTTCCTGACAGAACTCTTCATCCTCATACAGATGCAATCTGGAGAACATATCCGGGCTTACATTGAGGTGATGCCCGTAGATGATCGTATTTCTGTCCGAAAAATCACTGCTGTTCCTCATATCCATGAAGATTGCACCCAGTTTATTGTCGTTCTCCGCAAATGTCTTTGTGAGATACTCATTATTGTCCGCACTCTTTACCACCGGATAGTTTATGATCGACGGCTCCTCAAACCTGATCCATGCGATCGTATCGGGATTGATCTCCAGGAGTGCATCAAAATCGACAGAAAATCCGGTGCCGTCTCCGTCTGCCGTAACAGCCAGATCCTGAATTTCTTCATACTCCTGTCCCCCGGTATGATACGGGATCAGCATCATTACAAGCTGATAAAGCGAAAATACAAAAACACAGACCGCCACAATAAGGATCGTACCGGAAAGGATATCGAACGTCGCTCGTTTCTGTTTCTTCTTTTTTCTGCCGCTGACAACGGTACGGGAATCTGAGGTCTTTTTCCTCCTGATGTTATCCCCGGCTGCTGCCTGCTGTACTTTATCCGTTTCTCTCCGGCGCCCGCTCCGTCTGCTGTGCCTGCGGCGTCTGCGTCTCTCGGCACCGGATTTTCTCTCTTCGCCTGTTCCCATTGCCATAAACCCTTTCTATGTCCTTTTTATCTTGATCAGAAACCGAGGTTCTCATCTACAAGAATAATCTTAAAACGCTTCGGGATCCTGCTGAATCTTGTAACCATGATCTGGCAGCAGATACAGTCAGGACTCTTGCAGTCAAAGCAGCTTCCGTTTTTCACACACGGGGTATCGATACCGAATCTCTGCGTATTAATCGGCGCCGCCTCATTTCTCGCCCTGTGCATGGCGTCCTCTTCCGTCTTAACGATCTTATTCATTCCAACAATAAGGAGAACATTCTTCGGACCAAATGCATAAGCTGCCACACGGTTTGCATTCCCGTCGATGTTTACAAATACACCGTCCTCGCTCATGGCATTGACACTCCCGAGGAACCAGTCACATGTAAAAGCTTTCAGTGCGATTTCCTGCTTCTCCTCCGGTGACGTTGCCTTATCCCGGTCGTAGAACACATAATTTCCTGCATTGATAGCGTCGATCAGCCCTGCCTCGCGCACAGACGCCGAACCGCCCATATTAATCGTGCTTCCTTCCGGAATCAGCTCAAGAGCTTTCTTAACAGCCTCTTCCTTATTAGCCACGTAGTAAGCCTCCATATTTCTTGACTCCAATGCCTTTACGACACGTTTCCCGAGAACCTCATTTCTCATCTGCCTTACATCCATCCCAATGACCTCACTTTCATAAATCAAACGCCAGAGTTGTAATCATTATATCATATGTCATATCTAAATTGCAAAAAACTGTTCTGCCTCTTCCATCTGCCTTACAACATTCTCATGCCGCTCTTCAAAGAGCAGTCCCTTATTATGCCGGTAATACAGATCATTTCCATTTTCATTAATGAACCATACACTGTAATAGTTCGCGTTGAGCTCCGTGACAAAGGCCACCATCTCCTGGCTCTCTCCGAACGCATCTTCCAGAAAACGGAACGCATTGTCAAGAGCATCCGATGTTTCTTCTGTCATCCGGTCAAGTTCTTCTCTCTCCTGTCCGAACATCTCCCTGACTTCATCCAGTGCACCGTCTCCGACAAAGATCTCTCCTTTTATCTCCAGCGCGAACCTGTTCAATGTCTCGATCACACGGCTCAGGATCTGCTCCTGTTCACGGGTGAGCTGTTCTGCTCTTCGCTGCTCCTCCAGGTCTTTTTCCGCCATGGCACGCACATCGTCCAGCATCATGATCGCCTGATCATCGCGATAATAGATCAGATATTCGTACAATTTTGCCACGTAAGCATCCTGAAGGAAACATTCCCGGAACATATTTCCAAGCCTGCTGTTTAACAGGCTGACGATACTCAGATGCTCGTCAAATGCTGCCGCCTGTACCTTCCGAAGAATCACCGGATCCCATTTTCCTTCCAGGATCTCCCCGATGTTATAATCTGTTTTGTATTTATAATAGAGCTCCAGATAATTTGCAAAATCCTTCGCTATCGTCCGGTGCTGGATATACTGGAAGATCACTTCCCTGTCCGCCGTCTTGCCGAGCATCTCATAGACCTGGAGCATCCTCGAGAGGTCTTCCCAGCCTCTTGCCGTGGCAAACCGCTTCCCGTCCACTGTATTTTCAATACGGCAGAAATTCTCTCTGCGCACATCCAGATAAGATATCACGGCCTGGTGGATTCCCTGACGGTAGGCATATTCTTTCCATACCGGGAAATCTGCCTCCACATCAATCTTCTTCAACCGGTCCAGCGTAACAACGTCAAACTCACGGACAGATTTGTTGTACTCGGGCGGATTGCCTGCTGCCACGATGATCCAGCCATCCGGAAGTTTATGAGTGCCGAACGTCTTTCCCTGAAGGAACTGGAGCATGGCAGGCGCCAGCGTCTCCGAGACGCAGTTGATCTCATCGAGGAAGAGAATTCCCTCCTGATTTCCGGTCTGTTCAATCTTATCATAGACAGATGCTATGATCTCGCTCATCGTATATTCGGTCACAGAATATGTCCTGCCGCCGTATTCTTTCTCCCGGATAAACGGCAGTCCCACTGCACTCTGTCTTGTGTGATGAGTGATCGTGTAAGAAACAAGTCCGATCCTCATCTCTTTCGCGATCTGCTCCATGACCTGGGTCTTTCCGATCCCCGGCGGTCCCATCAAAAGGATCGGCCTCTGCCTGATCGCCGGAATCTGGTACTCCCCGAAGGCGTCCTTTAAAAGATATGCTTCTACAGCGTCTTTAATCTCCTGTTTTGCTCGTTTAATGTCCAAAATGCTCCTCCTTATAGTAACAGTCCGGCCCGCACCATTCGTAAAACCGCACTACGCGCTTACTATGGCCGAACTGTTATTCCGTATCTTCTTCGCTTAAAATAAGTTTGATCGCCCACGGCGGCACATCCACGTCCCGGTAATCCTCTTCCAGAAACACAAACGCGGTCCGCCACGCCGGCATTTTCTCCGGATAGATTCCGTATCCGTCCGTAAAATAAATCATGCCTTTCAGATCCGTAAACTCTCTGTTCTGCCGCAGTTCTTCCACATATTCAAAAGCCGGCCGGAAGTCGGTGCCTCCCTCGCCGTATAATTGAAAATGTTCCATGTAATCCTCAAGCTCTTCCCCAGAGGTAATCTTCACATCCTGATGCACTTTCTCATCACACTGTATAATATGGACGTTTACTTTTTGGAAGAAACTTTCATTTTCCGTCAGAACACTGTATGTCTCTTCCAAAAACTTCCGGATCAGCTCGCCGGAACAGGACATGGAAGTGTCGATCACAACAGCAAATTCTTCAATCCGGTACTCTTCCCTTGTCTCCAGCGGTTCAATCAGCGGCATATTTCCATACAGTGACATGCCGTAACTGTAAAAGCCATAGTCAAACGTATCAGGGTCGGCTTTTAACTCTTCCCGGAATACAGAAAATTTCCTCAAAAATTCTCTGTAGTCATGGCGCTCCCTGTTCTCCACACGAAGCCCGCCCAGAAAATCAGCGTTTTTGTCCGCCGCCTCTTTGGAAAATATCTCCAGATCTGTCTCTATCTTTTCATCAATGTCTTTCCATTTCCGCTGCATCTGCTGATCCGGCGGACGTTTCTGGCTGTCTTTTTCCCAATACCTGTGGTCGTCCACGCGGAACTCTTCTTCCAGCATATTGAAATCTTTCTCCGTCAGCTTCCATTCGGCCAGCAGACTGCATACTCTCTCCGCGTTAAGCACATGCCCGGAGAGTTCCATCTTCCGGTAAGTCTCCCGCCGGAGCAGGCTTCTGGAAAACCGGACCGGCCGCAGGTCGCAGCCGTCGATGATGTGCTCCGCTGCAATGTCGCAGCTCAGATTCCAGAGTCTATTTCCGCTCCCCGGGCCGTTCCCTTGGCTGTTCTCCGTGCTGCCATATACAGAGTCCCTGACACCGCCTTTCTTCCAGATATGTCGGAAGATGCAGTGCATGACCATATGGAGATATCCCCTGTTTACAAGAATACGATTCTCCCGATACAGTCCGCCCAGCTCACGGGGATGAAAATACATATGATATCCGTCTGTCCCGAAAGGGCTCACATCCGCGTCCATCGTATAGACAAAACTGCTCAGCGCCACATCCAGAAACCGCATGGAAAAATACAGCTCATCCCGGCAGATTCCCAGGATCTCCCTGCCGATCTGTTCCAGCCGCCGTGCCGCCTCTTCCGGCGTTCTTTCTTCTATTTCATCTGCTATCTTACGCAATGTTCTTTCTGCCATTTTATCTGCTGCCTCTCCGATGCCTCACAGTTCATATTTTTTCTTTTTCTCCGGGAACAGACGATGCTTTTCGTTCATAAGAAAAGTCAGGATTTCCCGTTTTCCTTTCGTGGCCACATATTCCACCGCCCCGCTCAGAGTCTCCGCCGTCCAGAAACTCCTTGCGGCAAATTCCTTCAACGCCGCTATATCTTCCGTATCTGTCAGATACTCCGCTGTCTGCAGCGCATGCTCTCTGATATAATCTTCGTATGCCGCCCGGGACTCTTCCGTCAGTCCGGCCGGATACATCAGTCTTGAAAATACAAGATCCGTGATCACATCCGTTTTGTCCTGCGCCCGTGCCGAATAAAACAGACTGTCATACTTTCTGAAATCGATCTCTTTATTGTAAAAACACTGCCTGTAATTATTCCCTGACCCGTGATGCTGCGTAAAGAGAATCCGGGCCGGTGTATTTTCCACGGCTTCCTCATAGTGTTCGGGAAATACAAGCCGGGCTGAGATTTTCTCCTGTCCCCCGGCTTCGCCGTCTCCATATTTGCCGTCTCCATATTTGCCGTCTCCATAAAAAGTCACATCGATCCGCTGCCACAGATCTCCCAGAATATCCGGCACGCAGGAACGGTTTCCATCCAGGAGACGCACCCGCAGAACAGACAGACTCCGACACCCGGTAAACGCACCGCTCCCGATATTTTGCAGCCGATCCGAAAAGCACAGTTCTCTGAGGTTCCTGCAGCCATAAAAAATATAGCGTCCCAGCTCTTCCATCGTATCCGGCAGTATTACCTTCTCAACCGCATCTCCTGCCAGAAGCTGTTCCGTGTCACAGAACATACCGTCTCCCTCTGTCGAAAAGACAAGGACGTCCTCATCCTCATGATCCTTTCTCGCAGAAAAAGCGTATGGAGCCATACGCTTTACCTGTCTGCCATCGATCACTTCCGGGACGACGATCTCCGGATCCGTTCCAAAACACCGCACGATCTCGATCTCATCATTTATGATCCTGTAATGAACTTTCATAATATTCCTCTCCCGTGTCAAGGCAGAGGCAGCCAAGCCTCCCGCCCATGTCCCCGAATGCAGCTCCGCAGTCCACATCAATGATGCGCCCGTCCGGGCTGTGCCAGATAGCGGCAGGTTCTTTCGGGTATCCCCTGATAATAAAAGTCGGGACATGACCCACAATCGAGACATATCCCGGTATCCCTCTCTGCCTGTCGATCAGCGACGTGTCCCATATGAGACGTTCCTTCCGCTTCCACACACGCAGTATCTCTTCTGTGGAGGCATGCGCCATAAGATAACAGTTTCCATTCATCTTTAACTTTCTGTACAGCGGAAGCTTTTTCATGAACTCTACGTATTCCGGAATCTTTTCCCGTGTCGCTTCACAGTCCGTCAGCACGTCATACGTATTATAGTAATATCTCTGATGTACTTTATCCTCCACATTGTCATACCATTCCGCAAAGCCGTCCTCATGATTTCCTCTTAAGGCTGTCACATTCTTATGGGACATAACAAAGTCCAGGATCCCCGCAGGATCCGGCCCTCTGTCGATCATATCCCCAAGGATATACAAAGTATCCTCATCGCTGAATCTGATCTGCTCCAGCATGCGTTTGAAAAGATCCGCCATTCCGTGAATGTCGGACATCACATATGTCCGCCCCATAACTCCACCGCCTTTTCCGGAAATCATGCCTTTTCTGGGAACCACAACAGTTCAGCTCGCGCCATTCCATGGCTGAACTGTTACTCAACATCAGGTGTGACGTTTGATCGTTTCTTTCAAAATATATTTCTTATCATTATACCGTTCTACGATATAATCATTCGCTTTCTGCTCCATTTCATCCGGCAGCGGCTCCAGCACTGCGTCTTCGCCGTATTTCCGCTTCAGCGCGCGTTCCAGAAGATAATCGCACACGTGGGGATTCTTTGGCAGGAGCGGTCCGTGCAGATAGGTGGCGATCACATTTTTATATACGACGCCCTCATATCCGGACTTTCCGGTATTTCCAAAGCCGTAGGTCACCTTACCGAAAGGAGTGTGATCCCCAATCTCCGTACGTCCCCCGTGATTTTCAAATCCCACTACCGGGCGGTCAAACAGCGGACTGTCCAGCACGATATCACGGATGAGACGCTCCGGTTCCCAGTCCGTTGTAATATTCAGTACCCCCAGCCCCTCTATCGTCTTCTTATCTGTTTTATAGTACTTTCCAAGGAGCTGGTATCCGCCGCACACTGCCAGCACGACGCCGCCGTCCTCCACATAATTTTTGAAATCGTCTTTGATATTCTGCAGGAAACCGCAGACCAGTTCCTGCTCTCTGTCAGATCCGCCCCCGAGCAGAACGATGTCGAGCTTCGTAAAGTCGATCTCATCTCCCGACAGAAACGGGATCACTTCTGCTTCGATCCCACGCCATTCAAGCCGCTTGCGGAAGCACTGGATATTTCCTCTGTCGCCGTACAGGTTCAGAAGATCCGGGTATAAATGTCCGATGGTCAGTTTCATCACTCTGCCGTGCCTCCTTTCTCCAGTTCTGTGAGCATATGGTTGGTCCGGTACAGGCCGGAATAATTCACGATCACGTACAGGTTCTTCGTGCCGTTCTTCGCACAGTCTGCCACGACCGCTTTCAGATCCGTCGTCGTCTCACAGGGGATATCCTCGTATTTCAGCCGCAGCCCCATATCATACCGGCGTGTTCCCGCCGTGATGATCCTGCTCGCATTACTGTCTGCAAGGTACTGAAAATCCACGTCCCACAGCCATGAGATATCTCTACCGTCCTGAGCCGTGTCGTTAATCTGGATGATAATATCCTTCGGCTTCTCATCTTTGAGCACGAGAGAAATCTTCTGCTGGAACCCGATCGGATTCTTCGCCAGATGAAGCTGTACCCTTGCCCCGTCGATATTGAAAATACTCTCTCTGTTATTGCCGTAGTCGAAAGCCTCGATCATCTCTTTGAATCCAACGTATCCTGCCCCCATCGTCTTCAGCGCCGTATAGGCCGAAAGTGTATTGTAGATATTGTATGGCGTGCGCGCTGTAGAATCGATGTGCATTCCGTCAAGATCAAAAGAATACACTTCGTCATGCAATTCGATATTCTGAGCCGTGTAATCCGGTTCCGGCCGCTCCCAGCCGCAGTTCGGGCAGTGATAAATTCCGAGCTGTCCGTAATGGAAGAAATCATATTCCAGCTTCTTTCCGCATTTACGGCAGAAGATACTCTCCCGTATCTCGGAGCGGGAAATATCATCAAAAATCTGTTCGCTGATCCCGCATGTTACAAACTTATTCCCGCTCTCTTCCGCAAGAGAATATGACAGAATATCATCGCAGTTAATGATCAGTGTCGTATCCGGAACACTCTTTACTGCGGTCAGCAGTTTATTATAGGTAATATCCACTTCACCGAAGCGATCCAGCTGATCCCTGGAAATATTTGTGAGCAGCGCACAGTCAGGCTTCAACTTCGGAAGCACACCTACTGAAGAGATTTCATCTACCTCGATGCATGCAAAATCCGCATCCAGCATTCCCTTTCTGTCTGTGGCGAGGACAAACGCCGAAATAATACCGTTGAGCATATTTGCCCCGGTCCGGTTGATGATCACTTTCCTGCCCTCAGACTCCAGCGCTCTGCATAGGATCGCATTGGTCGTCGTCTTCCCGTTTGTTCCCATGGTGACGATGATCTTACCTCTGACCTGCTCCGCCATAGCGCTTAAAATATTGGGATCGATCCGGCGTGCTACATATCCCGGAAGGGTAACCCCGCTTCCTCTTTTCATCTTTTTGATCAGAATGCTCGTCAGTTTCGCGGCTCTGATCGCTAATTTACTTCTTAATCTCATTGTTCATACCAACTCTTTATCTATTTTTCTAACAGTTCTGCCATCGGGAATGAGTAGGCTGATTTATGCCTGCATAAGGATCAGTCTGCTCCGTTCCCGATGAGCAGAGCGCCCGTTAATGAGTAAAACAGTGGCGGAAGCCACAATAAGCACGAAGTGCGGTTTTACGAATGGCGCGGCTGAACTGTTATACCCGCCAGTTCAGCCATCGGGAACGAGCGAGCTAAACTGTTACAGTTCTTCCTATGGGGGATATTATACGTGATATCCCTCATGATGGCAAGGGCCGCATTCCCCGGCCGCTCATATCTCTGGTAACAGTTCTGCCATCTGATATCACTCATTTTCCGTCCTCTGGTGCTTCAGCAGTTCGTCTATCGCATACGCCACGCCGAACTCTGTATTGGACTTCGTAATATACTTTGCCGCGCTCTTTACCTCGGGATCGGCATTTGCCATGGCCACCGTTGCTCCGAAATTCATCTCTATCATAGAGAGATCATTCAGGCTGTCGCCCAGCACCATCACTTCATCCATCGTATACCCCAAAGATTCAATATACTCTTTGAGTACCGGCCCTTTCTGCGCTTTGACGTCCGTTATTTCCAGATTCGTTGGGAAAGAGGACGCCACCGCAATATCCTTATTTTTCTCCAAACGCAACTTCAGCTCGTCCAGCATTTCTTTGTCCTCGGAATAAAGGAATAATTTATAAACCGGGACTTTCGCAGCTTCCAGTTCATCCATATCAGCAACCGTTTTCGTAGATTTTATAATGCGCTGATACGTCTCTGTCCTAACCAGTTCTTCACGCGGCAGATTTGAAAAGAAGAGATGCATCTGAAGCATCAGACTCTCTTCTATCTCCTCCGGAGTTCCGATCTTATAGTCATTCCCGTCTGTACAGAATGTCACAGACAAGGGGTAATTTTTTACCTCTTTATAGATTTCCCGGCACAGTTCCATACTGATCGGATTTACCGCAACGACCTGTTGCTGCGGATTTCTCACCTCCGCTCCACTGCCTACGATATAATCGCATACAAGCCCTGAATCTTTCAGCTCAGCCATCGCTCCCGGAAAATTTCTTCCTGTTGCTATCATAAAACGGATTCCGGCATCACACGCTCTGTTCACCGCCGCCAGCGTCTCCGTCGCCGGCTTGTGATCGTCTCCCAGAAGTGTGCCGTCCATATCACTCGCTATCACCTTGATCATGATGTCTCTCCTTTGTTGTGTTTATATTTCATACTGAACCATAAGCTTTTCGCACAGTGCAGGATCTTCCTGTATCTGTTCAAGAAGATCATACTTCTTTTCCCGGACTAAGATACGGTTTAATTCGAGGAGGCGCTCCTGATCCCGGATCGTCTCCTGCTGCCGGCGCATCTGGCTGTCCTGCTCTTCAATCTTCCCCTGCTGCTGACGCATCTTACCTTCCTGCTCCTCAATTTGCCCCTGCTGCTGACGCATCCTGTTTTCCTGTTCCTCGATTTGCCCCTGCTGCTGACGCATCCTGTTTTCCTGTTCCTCGATTCTCTTCTTTCCAGCACGCAGTTTTTTCTCCTGCTCCTTTATCCGTTTTTCCTGCTGTTCTAATTCTTTCCGGACGAGTCTTTCATATTGTTTCTCTGTACATGATAATACCATATTCATAATCGCCGCCCTTTCTTTGATCAGTATGTCCCGCAGTACTCCCTTTTCGATACAGGTATCGATCGCATCATCTACCGCCTGTCTTTGATTGCCTCCTTCTGCCAGCGCTTTGCGCACCTCTGCAACAAACGCGGAGTACTCCTCAAGCCGCCTGCATTTCTCCATCAATTCATAATTATGCCCGTAATTGATATTCAGCATTGTTGCACAGCACTCCAGACATGATTCTCCTGACTCCCCCGTTTCTGTGAACGCATCTGTCAGTCTGAGAAGCTTCTGATCCGGCTCATCTTTCGATCCGTTATAAAATACGATAAATTTAGGTCTGGGCAGATGTTTCAACACCGGACTGAACACATTGATCTCACATTCGTCGATGTAGTTCTGATACAATCTTGCGAAGTATATCAATCCTCTTATCGGCATATTCGGATTGTAAGAGCTCTGATGTTCGTACAGATTCATCGTACCGCCGAGCAGAAAGGAAACATCATTTTTTATCGAGATATAAATCACATCTTCCAATGTCGTGACGGTCAGTTCTTCTTCATCTGTATACTGCGTATCATTCAGAGCATTGTAGAGGTCCAGCAGATCTTTTCTGTCCGAAAATATCTTTCGGAACAGGGAATCTTTATACTTGCGGTTGACTCTGTGTTCATACTGATTCTTCGCATTTCTCTTTTTCAGTTTTCTAATGTTCATTTTTCCTCCTTATTATAAATTCTTTCGTGTGTTCCCGCAACCACTGATATCCCTGATGAAAACCGGCTGAATAAGCCTCCTAAAGAAAATGGAATCCCTCAATTCCATCACACCTGCAAAAGATGCTGCCCGGAGCGGGCACTGCAGGTAAGTAATCCTAATTATATAGAAGTGCAGAAAATGATACAAGATGTAATACTGCACAAAATAATACAGGGAATTATGGTATAATTACGTCAAGCGCAATCCGAAACAGCACGATCGCTTCGCCCTGCTGCGCAGGGATACTGCCGATAATCCAGATCAGAGGTAAGAACTATGCTTGATTTTTTAAGAGAAGAACATGTTGATGAACATATCATAAAGGGGATCGAAGACTTCCGGCGGGAGCATCCGTCACCGGAGGGAGCCTTAAGCGCCCGCCCGCGTTATGTATATTATGGAAAGGAAGTGTGGGAGCAGGCGGCCGAGGCGCTGCTCTGCGGGGAGAATCTTCTGCTGGCAGGTTCCAAGGCGACAGGCAAGAATGTGCTCGCCGAGAATCTTGCCGCTCTCTTCGGGCGTCCCTCATACAATGTATCGTTCCATATCAATATGGACGCGTCTTATATGATCGGAACCGATACGTTCCGGGACGGACAGGTCGTATTCCGCCCCGGCCCGATCTGTCAATGCGCAGTTCAGGGCGGTTTCTGCATCCTGGACGAGATCAATATGGCGCGCAACGAAGCACTGGCGGTCCTTCACTCGGTCCTCGACTTCCGCCGTGTGATCAACGTGCCCGGTTATGACACCATTCAGGTGCACGACGCGGCGCGCTTTATCGCGACTATGAATTACGGTTATGCCGGCACGCGCGAATTAAATGAAGCTCTTGCCTCCCGGTTTATGGTGATCCATATGCCGGAGATCACACAGGAAAATCTGGAGAAACTGCTCCGGCGCGAATTCCCGGATATGAACAAGCAGTTCACCGGACAATTCTCCGGACTGTTTGCTGACATCGATAAGAAATGCCGGAATGGAGAGCTGACGCCGAAAGTCCTTGATCTGCGGGGACTGCTGGACGCCATCCGCCTGATCCGTGCCGGTCTGCCGCCGCGTTCGGCGCTCGACATGGGAATTACCAATAAAACCTTTGACGACTACGAACAGTCCCTCGTCCGCGATATCATCTCCTCAAGGATATCCCCGAAGGCGGACCGGAATTCTATATTTCACTGATATTGTTAAGGAGCAAGAAACAGGATGAGCAGCACAGATTACGGCATTCCCGCACAGAGGCGGGCTTTAAACATCATATGGACAGCAGCCGGTGAATATGGATTTGAGCCCGCATTTATGGCATTTACCCAGGACGGGCAGCCGGATCTCTACATGGATTCCATCATAGGGTACGTTCGGAAATGGTATGATAGTGGAGCCATGCAGGAACTCTTTAACACGATCGGCTCTTCACTGATGAGGGAGACCTTTGACGGCATCCTCTGGATCGGTCTGGAGAACTGCGCCTTCGAGCGTGAGGTTAAGGAACGCCCTGTCCTCTCCGAACTGCGCCATTCCTGCGCCGAGTCATTCTTTGAACAGCAGTTCACCAAGTCACGCCAGCAGTGGATGGCACAGAACAGTCTTGTCTACGCCCTCCAGTCTGCAAGGTGGAATACAGTCCTCGGGAAGGAGCCCGGTCTTGTAAATCCGTGGGAGAAAAAGCTTTTCCAGGAACTGGCATTCAGCGGAGACTGGGACGCCCGTCAGATTGCGGGCCATGCCTGCTCCGTCCTGCGCCGGTATTTCCGTTTCATCCCCGGACGGGCAGAGCGTTCTCTCCTGCTCCTTTTAAAAAACAGGCTTTCCTCTTTTACATCCCGCATCCTTCCATCCCGCATGATGCGCGCAGAAGACCTTACCTTTGCCCGGGACAGCTCGGGGAACGGCATCATCACGGCACGGAAATCCCGGAACGCGAGGCTTCTCTCAGCAGCAGAGGAAGAAAACAACCGCATTTATATCCAAAACTGCTTCGGGCTTCCGCTGTATAACATGGAAGAAAGCAGCCGGATCGAACAGCTTCTGTGTTCAGGACGACATCAGGACTGTCATGTATACTTTACAGACGGACAGAGGCGGTCAGAAGAAAATATTACCGGACAGATCCGCGAAACGCTCCGGGGTGCGCAGGCCCAGGCAGAACGGAACCGGACGCACTATAAAGAAAAACTGCATTTCTATGAGAACTGCATTGCCCGTCTGTCTCAGCAGATCCGCAACGCACTGCTGGTGTATCCGCAGCCGTCGAGAGTGGCGG
>DYCJ01000080.1 GCA_019418195.1 Clostridiales bacterium
TTTCCTTTTACAATGTGTTGTTTCTTTGTCTTTCATTTTCCATTATTTATTTTTCTTAAATGAAACAGAAATATAGGCTGAACCAGCCAGGATTAAAAATAGAGTATACTTAGATTTATTATTTGATTTCTTATATACAGTATGTCACATATAAACATTATATTGTATTTTTTCGGAACCACAATACAATGCAATAATTTATAGCAAAAAAGACTGCCTCACAGCGCAAGGAATTCTTTCATCCTTATCTCTGCGCCACATGGCAGCCTTTATTTTTATATTTTCTTATAACAACCTTTTTTTATTTTTCGGACTCTTCCTCAGTCTCCTCTTTTATCTCTACCTGCTCACCATCTATCTCAGCTGATGCTTTTCTTACTTTTGCAACACTTGCCACGGTGTCGTTTTCAGATAAATTTATGAGTTTGACTCCGGAAGTTATCCTTCCATATACGGAAATGTCTTCACACTTCATCCTGATCACGATTCCCTCTGTATTGATGATCATGATCTCGCTGTCATCGTCCACTGCTTTCATTCCCACTACGTATCCGGTCTTCTCAGTGATCTTATAGCACTTCACACCTTTTCCGCCGCGGTTCTGTCTTGTGAACTCATCCATGCTGGTCCGCTTGCCCATTCCCTTTTCAGACACGATAAGGAGATCTTTGCCCTGGCTGCTCATCTGCATGCCGATGACCTCATCATTATCGCTTAAGTTCATACCGCGTACACCCATGGAAACTCTTCCTGTTGAGCGGACATCCGACTCATGGAACCGTATACACTGGCCATCTTTTGTCACAAGCAGGATATCCTGATCATTATCTGTTACTTTTACTTCGATCAGCATATCATCTTCTCTTAGGACGATGGCTGCAAGTCCTGTCTTTCTGACATTCATATAATCCTTGATCGGAGTCTTCTTAACAAGACCTTTCTGCGTTGCCATAAACAGAAATTTTCCATCCTCATATTCCTTGATCGGAATCGTTGCCGTGATTTTCTCTTCCGGCATAAGCTGCAGCAGATTTATGATAGCTGTTCCTCTTGCGGTTCTTCCCGCTTCCGGTATCTCATATGCCTTGAGACGGTATACACGTCCTTTATTTGTAAAGAACATAATATAGTGATGACTTGTAGTGACGAAAAGTTCTCTTATAAAGTCATCTTCCAGAGTCTGCATACCCTTGATGCCTTTGCCTCCGCGGTTCTGGCTCTTGAAAGTATCCATGCTCATTCTCTTTATATATCCCATATTTGTGACTGTGATCACAACATTTTCTCTCGGGATAAGATCTTCCATGGAGATATCGAACTCATCATATCCGATATGTGTTCTTCTGTCATCTCCGTATTTTTCGGAAATAACAAGGATTTCTTTTTTGATAACACCGAGAAGGAGTTTGCGGTCTGCAAGGATTGCTTTGTACTCATCAATTTTTTTCATGAGCTCTGCATATTCTGCTTCAAGTTTTTCTCTCTCCAGACCTGTCAGAGCTCTCAGACGCATATCTACGATAGCCTGAGCCTGGACATCAGATAATTCAAACCGCTCCATCAATTCAGCCTTAGCGATCTGGACTGTCTTAGATCCGCGGATGATCTTTATTACTTCGTCAATATTATCAAGAGCGATCAATAACCCTTTTAAAATATGAGCTCTTTCTTCTGCTTTGTTAAGGTCATATTTTGTTCTTCTTGTCACGACATCTTCCTGATGCTGAAGATAATATTTCAGCATATCAAGAAGATTCATTACCTTAGGCTGTCCGTTTACAAGGGCAAGCATGATCACGCCAAAGGTATCCTGAAGCTGTGTATGTTTATAGAGCTGGTTCAGTATGACATTCGGATTGACATCACGGCGGAGTTCGATACAGATCCTCATTCCTTCACGGCTGGACTGATCGCTCAGATCCGTGATTCCGTCGATCTTCTTATCTCTTACAAGCTCAGCGATCTTCTCGATCAGCCTTGCCTTATTCACCATATACGGAAGTTCCGTTACAATGATCCGGTTCTTTCCATTTGCCATCGGCTCGATATTTGTAACAGAACGTACTCTTATCTTTCCGCGTCCTGTACGGTATGCCTCTTCGATTCCTCTTGTACCTAGAATCTCTGCCCCTGTCGGGAAATCCGGTCCTTTTATGATTTTTAAAATATCTTCGATCGTAGTCTCACCGTTCTCATCAATCTGGTCGTCTATGATCTTTACCACCGCACCGATCACTTCTCTTAAGTTGTGCGGCGGGATATTGGTTGCCATTCCTACGGCAATACCGGAAGTACCATTTACCAGAAGATTCGGAAATCTTGACGGCAGTACGGTCGGTTCTTTCTCTGTCTCATCAAAGTTCGGAGTGAAATCAACCGTATCTTTGTTGATATCTGCTGTCATCTCCATGGATATCTTACTCAGACGCGCCTCTGTATAACGCATGGCCGCTGCCCCGTCGCCGTCCACAGATCCAAAGTTACCGTGGCCGTCTACGAGCGGATATCGTGTTGACCACTCCTGTGCCAGATTGACAAGAGCTCCGTAGATCGAACTGTCTCCGTGAGGATGATATTTACCCATCGTATCACCGACGATACGGGCACACTTACGATGCGGCTTATCCGGACCGTTGTTTAACTCTATCATTGAGTAAAGGATTCTTCTCTGTACCGGCTTCAGGCCATCTCTTACATCCGGAAGAGCACGGGATGCGATTACGCTCATCGCATAGTCGATATAGGAAATCTCCATTGTCTTTTTCAGATCGACTTCGTGAACTTTATCAAAAATATTATCTTCCATAGTTTATCTCCTTTATGAGTTATTGGCTTCTTCCGCTCCCGGCTTAAAGCCTGTACTGCGGCTACTTCCGCTCCCGGCTCTCCAGTTCAAAAACCTGCGGTTTTTTCACTGGGCTGGCATTCCCAATGCCAGCCCCTGTGTCCACTCTGTGCCAGACAAGCAAGTAAACTTGCTTTCTGTCCCATAGCGTCCACAGAGCCGGTCGCTGTTAATCGCTATACATCCAGGTTTCTGACGTACTTGGCATTTTCTTCGATAAATTCACGTCTTGGTTCTACTTTATCTCCCATGAGTGTCGTAAATGTCAGGTCTAGTTCGGATGACGTCTCTTCGTCCATCTTTACACGCAGAAGCACCCTGTGTTCAGGATCCATCGTTGTCTCCCAGAGCTGATCTGCATCCATCTCTCCCAGACCTTTATATCTCTGGATCTTGTTGTTACTGTCTCTTCCTACCTCATTCAGGATCTGTGCCAGTTCTTCATCGCTGTATGCATACCATACTTTTTTATTTTTCTCCAGCTTAAACAGCGGAGGCTGTGCCAGATATACATATCCTTCTTTAATAAGATCAGGCATAAAACGATACAGGAACGTTAATAATAATGTACTGATATGAGCACCGTCCACATCGGCATCTGTCATAATGATTATCTTGTGATATCTTAACTTGCTGATATCAAAATCGTCATGGATTCCGGTTCCGAATGCCGTGATCATCGCTTTTATCTCCGCATTACCGTATATCTTATCGAGACGGGCTTTCTCTACGTTAAGGATCTTACCTCTAAGAGGAAGGATTGCCTGAGTCGCACGGTCTCTCGCAGTTTTTGCCGAACCCCCGGCGGAATCTCCCTCTACGATATAGATTTCGCAGTTTTCCGGGTTCTTGTCAGAACAGTCGGCAAGTTTTCCCGGAAGTGATGTGGAATCAAGGGCTGATTTTCTCCTTGTCAGGTCTCTTGCTTTTCTCGCAGCTTCTCTTGCGCGCTGAGCCAGTACTGACTTCTCGATCGTCATCTTTGCCACATTCGGATTCTGCTCAAGGAATATTTCAAGCTGGCTTGATAGTACGCTGTTCACCGCTCCCTTTGCCTCGCTGTTTCCGAGCTTCTGTTTTGTCTGCCCTTCAAACTGGGGATTCTCTATCTTAACGCTGATGATCGCGGTAAGACCTTCTCTGATATCCTCACCTTTTAGATTCGGCTCGCTGTCTTTTAACAGTTTATTTTTCCTTGCATAATCGTTGAATGTCTTTGTCAGGGCCATACGGAATCCTTCTACATGAGTACCGCCCTCGGGAGTTGTGATATTGTTTACAAATCCGTAGGTATTATCACTGTAGGAATCATTGTGCTGCATGGCAACTTCAACTGCAACGCCGTCTTTCATTCCTTCACAGTAAATGATCTGATCATAGAGAGGAGTCTTACTCCTGTTCAGATATGTCACAAACTCCTTGATTCCGCCCTCATAGTGGAAAGTATGTTCGCGCAGCTCTTCCTCTCTCCAGTCCCTCAATACAATCTTGAGTCCTTTGGTGAGGAACGCCATTTCTCTGAACCTCTGCTTCAATACATCATAATCAAATACAGTCTCTTCAAATATCTCTGCGTCCGGGAAGAATGTAACTTTTGTACCACTCCTATCCGGTTCGCATGTGCCTGCTACTTTGAGTTTATAGCATACTTTTCCTCTTTCGTAGCGCTGCTTATATACCTGTCCTTCGTGATATATCTCAACCTCCAGCCATTCGGAAAGGGCATTTACAACAGATGCACCTACACCGTGAAGACCTCCGGATACCTTATATCCTCCGCCTCCGAATTTACCGCCGGCATGAAGCACTGTAAATACGACCTCCACTGCAGGAAGTCCTGCCTTATGATTGATTCCCACAGGGATTCCTCGTCCGTTGTCACTGACAGTAACGGAATTATCTTTGTTTATATCAACCTGGATTTCATCGCAGTATCCTGCAAGTGCCTCATCAACTGAATTGTCCACGATCTCATATACCAGATGGTGGAGTCCTCTTGAGGAAGTGCTGCCTATATACATACCAGGTCTTTTTCTTACAGCTTCCAGACCTTCCAGTATCTGGATCTGATCCGCTCCATATTCAGCGTCAAACTCTGTACTTGATGCACCCATTTAATAACCTCCTAATTTGCGTTTACTGCATGCCCGTTCCTGATGTGGAATATTTTGTTTATCGAAAATCTGTGATTTACAAATTCATCAAGCCCGGTACATGTAATTATCGTCTGTATATTGTTAATACTGTCCAATAAATAGTTTTGCCGATGTTTGTCCAATTCAGACAATACATCGTCAAGTAACAGGACAGGGGTATCCTTTATCACCTGTTTTACCAGTTCTATTTCAGACATTTTCAGCGACAGTGCTGCTGTTCTCTGCTGTCCCAGCGAACCGAACTTCCTTACATCCAGTCCGCTGTCTGTAGTAAAACAGATATCATCCCTGTGAGGACCTACCGTGGTGCTCTTCATCCTCATATCTCTTTCCCTGTAACGCTTTAATGCCTCCTCCAGAGACATATTTCCATTACTCGCTTCATAAGAGATAGAAATTCTTTCTTTCCCTCCGGTTAATTTAAAATGAATATCAGAAATTATTTCATTTACTTGTTTTATGAAATTTTTTCTTGCTTCCAGAACCTTTGTCCCGTATGCAGCCATCTGCATATCCCATATATCCAGAGTATCCATCAGGTTCTTCTGTCCGTATAGATCTTTGAGTAAGGAATTTCTTTGATTGATGATGCGATTATAGTTTGAAAGGTTACTGAGATATATTTTATCAAGCTGAGACAATTCAAGATCAATAAATCTCCTTCTCCCCGACGGTCCTTCTTTGATGATATTCAGGTCTTCCGGAGAAAAAAATACAAAATGGACAATACCAAACAGCTCTCCTGCTTTCCTGATCGGAATCTTGTCGATTGCAATTCCTTTGGGGCTGTTCTTTTTCAGATGCATATCGATCTGAAAACAGATTCCTCTCTTCTCTACTATTGTCTCTATATGGGATTCATCATATCCAAACTGTATGATATCTCTGTCTTTTGTCCCTCTGTGTGATTTGGTTGTCCCTGACAGATATAATGCCTCCAGTATATTGGTCTTTCCCTGGGCATTATCACCATACAATATATTGGTATTCGGATCAAAATTTAAGTCCAGCAGATCATAATTTCTGTAATTTTTCAGCTTTAAAGATTTGATTACCATAACTTTCCCATCTAATCTATTTTACACTTTTTTCACTTTTTTTTCAACGTATGGATCAGCAAATCTCTATCTCTCTGCCTTCATATGACGCGATATCCCCCGGATGGAGCTTTCTTCCCCGTCTCGTCTCAGTTTCTCCGTTTACGGTGACAAGCCCGTCCTGGATGACTTCTTTTGCCTCTGCGCCGGACTCAACAAATCCTGCTGCTTTTAAAACCTGTCCGAGCCGGATGAATTCTTCTCCGGCTCTCAACTTAAAATTTTCCATTTATTTCTCCTCTATACTGCCGCGTTAAAGTTTACAGGAAGGATCAGATAGATATAGCTCTGTTCCTCGTCCTTAATGAACAGCGGTGCTTTTGCATTCATAAAATACAGATCTACTTCTTCATCATCGATGACACGAAGTGCATCTATAAGGAACTTCGGATTGAATCCGATCAGGAGGTCTTTTCCCTCTTTGATACACATGATCTCCTCATCCATGGATCCGATCTGGGACTTGATCTTAAATTCCATGGATTCATCCCTGATATCAATGATGATCGGTTTCTTATCTCCTTCTTTGATCAGCAGAGTTGCCCTGTCGATACAATCCAGGAGTTCTCTTTTATTGATCCTTACTTTCGTCTCATAATCGCTTGAAAGCATCTGGTCGATCCTGAAATATTCCCCTTCGATCAGCCTGGATACAACAACCGTCCTGTCAAATTCAAACACTATATGATTTTTCGTAAATGATATATCCACATTTGCTTCGGCTTCTCCGCCGATGATCTTGCTGATTTCCTGAAGCGTCTTGCCCGGTACGATCACTTTCTTCGGTGAATAGGAATCTTTCAGCTCGATCTTGCGGATCGAGATCCTGTGTCCGTCAAGAGATACCACTTTCAGGATATTATCCTCTATCTCGAAGAGTTCACCTGTCATCATTTTATTCGTATCGCTGTCCGCGATCGAAAAGATCGTCTGGCGGATCACTTCCTTGAGTGTAAACTCAGATACCGTGATAAAGTCGTCTTTCTCTACAGCAGGCAGATATGAGAACTCGTCCCCCGGCTGTGCGGCAATGTTAAATTTCGCTTTCTCGCAAGTGATCAGGACCTGGCTGTCTCCCTGTGTCTCTATGACTATCTCATTGTCAGGCAGCTTCCTCACGATTTCCGAGAAAATTCTGGCATTTAATGCAATAATGCCCCTCTCTACGATTTCTCCGTCTATTGATGTCTCGATACCGAGTTCCATATCATTGGCAGTCAGTTTTATCACATCAGTAGATGCATCGATCAGTATACATTCCAGGATGGGCATCGTCGTTTTTGACGGAACTGCTTTTGAGACAATGCTGACTCCTTTTGACAGATTGGTTTTTGTACAGATGATCTTCATGTGATTGTAACTCCTTTCCTTCCTGTAACCATATCTCTTACGGTATGGTGGTATAACTTTCGCGCATATATAGTGTGTGAAAAAGTGTAAGGCGGACGCGCGCTGTGTATTATGACAGGATATCAATTCCGCCTCCGTATTATTAGGGGCTGTGAATATGTTAATAACTGCTCCAAAGCCTTAAAAATAAAGGCTTATCCGTTTTGATAAGTATGTTGGTCACTGTTGGACAGGATGAAGAAACAGTGGGAATAATTTTCGGCCCGATATGAAGTTCAGATCATGTAAATCTGTTATTCACATATTGTTCCACATCTTGTCTACAGAGTTATCAACATAATAAGCTGGTTTTATATGTATTATACACATCAGATCGGATTGATCTTCTTTTTAATAATATTAACTGTATTGTTAAGAGCTTCATCTGTTTTCAGCTCATTTTCAATCTTCTTTACTCCATGGTTAACGGAAGCGTGATCTTTGCCTCCTAAAAGTGCTCCGATTGCCTTTAAAGGTGTATCAGTGAGTGTCCTGCACAGATACATTACGATCTGACGCGGAAGGACGATCTCAGCATTTCTCTTTTTTCCTTTCAGTTCAGAGATTGGAATATTGAAATGCTCTGACACGATATCTATGATCAGCTCCGGTGTGACCGGACGGTTATTATCCGGAGATATCATATCTTTCAGAGCTTCTGCCGCCAGGGAAATATCGATGGGCTTGTTCTCAAGGTTTGAGAGTGCGATCAGTTTATTTAATGATCCTTCAAGCTCACGTATATTTGATTTAATATTGTTTGCAATATACTGCATGACTTCATCCGGAATATGATACCTGTCGAGGCCGTCCAGCTCTTCTTTCTTTCTTAAGATAGCCATTCGGGTTTCATAATCAGGAGACTGTATATCAGCGATCAGTCCCCACTCAAATCGGGTCCTGAGACGGGCTTCCAATGTCTCGATATCTTTCGGAGGTTTATCACTGGAAATGATGATCTGCTTGCCGGATACATGCAGATGGTTGAAAGTATGGAAGAACTCTTCCTGTGTACTTTCTTTCCCTATGATAAACTGGATATCATCTATAAGAAGAACATCATTGTTCCTGTATTTTTCACGGAACTTGGTCATAGCGAGTTCGCTTCCCGTCTTACCTGCTTTCAGTGCGTCGATCAGCTCGTTCGTAAATGTCTCGCTGGTGACGTAGAGTACCTGTTTGGACGGATCATTTTCAAGGATAAAATGGGCAATGGAATGCATAAGATGAGTTTTTCCCAGCCCGACTCCTCCATATATAAAGAGAGGATTATAAATTTCACCAGGAGATTCTGCAACTGCCAGAGAAGCTGCATGTGCAAAGTTATTATTGCTTCCTACCACAAAGGTATCGAAAGTGTATTTCGGATTCAGGTTTGCCTTCTCAAAAAGTGAATTAGCCCTGTTCTTCTTTACGATGTTCTCCTTCTTTTCCTGTATGACAGTCTGATTGTCTGTCACAAAAGCAACTTCATATTCGATCCCCGTTACTTCCGCGATACATACTTTAAATGGAAGGAGATATTTTTCCTCAATGTGTTCCAGGCTGGCCCTTAACTTGACAAGTATATATACAGTGTCATCTGTAACCTCATATACCGTCAGGGGCGCAATCCAGGTGTTATATGAAATGTTTGATGAGCAGTATTCCAGCTTCATCTTATTTAATATCTGGTCCCAATTCTGTTCTACAATGTTCATCGAAAGTAACTCCTAATCAATAGAATAGAGAGATCTTAAGGCAAAGTCTCTCCATTACATTTTACATCAAAACAGAGTGTGAATCAACGGAAAATAATGTGTATAACTTTTTCAACATACGTGACCACTTAAAAAACGAAGCATAAAAAAAGAAATTATTTTTTATCAACATGTTATTTTGCGGTTATCCACAGTTTATCCACACGTTACTGGTTATACACAGACTGTTGATAACAATGGTTGATAATGTGGATAAAACAGGTTATGGTCCACTGTTATAAAAAATACAAGCCAATCCCCGATTTTGCTTGACTTATCAAGGTTTTTTCTCTATAATTAAATGCGCATCTTTTTAGGAAGACATAGAAAACCGTTAATTATGTGAATACTTTATTATAAAGTATATCAGAAAAAGGGAGGTGTATTGGGATGAAGATGACATTTCAGCCGAAGAAGAGATCAAGATCTAAAGTTCATGGTT
>DYCJ01000081.1 GCA_019418195.1 Clostridiales bacterium
GTGGGCTCGGAGATGTGTATAAGAGACAGGGAGATGACATGGTGCTATCCCTGCGGTGTATGCCGTCAGGTCATGGCTGAGTTCTGCGATCCTGATGCGTTTGAAGTAATCTGTGCGAAATCGCCTGAAGAGTATAAAGTATTTACTCTTGAAGAACTGCTCCCGAACATGTTTTAACCGGCTGCGGCTGAGAGGTGCAGGAGTCAGAGGATGAAAAAGTTTGTTAAATTTATGTTTATCGAATATAAAATGCAGGATTCAGTTCTGAATCCTGCATTTTTTGTGCGAAAAAATCGTCAGTTGACAAAAATAGATGAGGATAAATGAATCAGGTTTTGATAAAACTTTCATAAAAAAGTCAAAATTTAATAAGATTGTTATTGATTTTTCAATCGTAATTCTGTATAATGGGAACATATTGGGGGTTATGACATGAATTCCCATAAAGATTTTAGAAAGAGAGAGGTAGAAGAGGTATGGCAAATATTGATTTAACTCAGTATGGCATTACAGGAACTACGGAAATCGTTCACAATCCTTCCTATGAGATGTTGTTTGAGGAAGAGACAAACCCGAATCTGGAAGGTTTCGACAAAGGTCAGGAGAGTGAGCTCGGTGCAGTAAACGTTATGACAGGTATCTACACCGGACGTTCCCCGAAAGACAAATATATCGTTATGGATGAGAATTCCAAAGATACTGTATGGTGGACATCCGACGAGTATCCGAACGACAACCATCCGGCAACGCAGGAAGCATGGGATTCGGTAAAAGATCTTGCGATCAAGACACTTTCTAACAAGAGACTGTTCGTTGTGGATGCGTTCTGCGGAGCAAACAAAGACACACGTATGGCTATCCGTTTCATCGTGGAAGTTGCATGGCAGGCTCACTTCGTAACAAATATGTTCATCCGTCCGACAGCAGAGGAACTGGAAAACTTCGAGCCGGATTTCGTAGTATACAATGCTTCTAAGGCAAAAGTAGAGAACTACAAGGAACTGGGTCTTAGATCCGAGACAGCAGTTATGTTCAATATCACAAGCCGCGAGCAGGTGATTGCAAATACATGGTATGGCGGAGAGATGAAGAAAGGTATGTTCTCTATGATGAACTACTATCTGCCGCTTAAAGGTATTGCCTCCATGCACTGTTCAGCAAACACAGACATGAACGGCGAAAATACAGCTATCTTCTTCGGTCTTTCAGGAACAGGTAAGACAACTCTTTCTACAGATCCGAAGAGACTTCTTATCGGTGACGATGAGCATGGCTGGGATGACAATGGTATCTTTAACTTTGAGGGCGGATGCTATGCTAAAGTTATTGACCTTGATAAAGATTCTGAGCCGGATATCTACAATGCGATCAAGAGAAACGCTCTTCTTGAGAACGTTACACTTGATGCAGAAGGAAAAATCGATTTTACGGATAAGAGCGTGACAGAGAATACACGAGTATCATATCCGATCGATCACATTGAGAAGATCGTTCGTCCGGTATCTGCAGCTCCGGCCGCAAAAGACGTTATCTTCCTTTCAGCAGATGCATTTGGTGTACTTCCGCCGGTATCTGTACTGACACCGGAGCAGACAGAGTACTACTTCCTGTCAGGCTTCACAGCTAAACTGGCTGGTACAGAGCGTGGTATCACAGAGCCTACACCGACATTCTCTGCTTGTTTCGGACAGGCATTCCTTGAGCTGCATCCGACAAAATATGCAGAAGAGCTTGTTAAGAGAATGAAAGAGAGCGGAGCGAAGGCTTACCTCGTAAATACAGGATGGAACGGAACTGGAAAACGTATCTCTATCAAAGATACACGTGGTATCATCGATGCAATCTTAAGCGGAGCTATCCTTGATGCACCGACAAAGACAATCCCGCACTTCAACTTCGAAGTTCCGACAGAACTTCCGGGAGTTGATCCGGCTATCCTTGATCCTCGCGACACATATGCTGATGCTTCCGAGTGGGAGACAAAAGCAAAAGATCTTGCTGCAAGATTCGTTAAGAACTTCAAGAAATACGAGAGCAATGAACTCGGAAAAGCACTTGTTGCAGCAGGTCCGCAGGAGTAAGATACTGACAGCGGTATATATGGTATCCATATATAAAACAGCAATTATGTAAAATGACAGCAGGTCATCCGGCTTAAAACGGGTGGCCTGCTTTTTGCGATTTCAGAAGTTTTTTATACTGATTTCGGTACGGAAACTGCTAAGTTGCGCAATAGTTGATAGATGCAACCGGCGCTTTTGGGTATGATGTATATATCAAACAAAGGAGGCGAATACAATGCGGATGACGTTTATTATGTTTATAATCGGTTCTGTTATTCTGCTCGTAGTTACTGCGGCAGCTATCTATCTGTTTTTGTTGATCGTCAGAGCGTTAAAAAGTACATTAATTCTCAGGATGTGAGGAAGAAAAAACGGAAACCCGTAAGTCATTGGGTGAGGTGTTGAAAAAGTACCGCACGGATGACAAAATGACGCAGGAGTTCGTGGCAGAATCTCTGGGAGTCAGCAGGCAGGCTGTCTCAAAATGGGAGCAGGGAATTTCACTCCTCCTCCTTGAAATGTTCCCGGAGCTTCTGGATCGCACTTTTCTCTATCCGTGAGACATAAGAGCGGGAAATTCCGATCTGTCTGGCAATTTCCCGCTGGGTGTATTCTTCACCGTGATATAATCCCGTACCGCATTTTTAAAACGAGCTTTTCTCTTGCAGAAAGCTCGTTTTCGACTTTTTCATAGAGTTTCTGTATGTTTTCTTTGAGATGGATTTTTTCGGAGACATCTACATCGTCGGTTTCGATTATGTCGTAAAGTTTGATCTCATTGCCCTCTCTATCCGTTCCAATCGGTTCATAGAGAGATATTTCTTTAGATGCTTTCTTTTTTGACCGGAAATACATGAGTATTTCATTTTCTATACAGCGCGATGCATAAGCAGCCAGCCGGTTTCCTTTATCCGGATTAAATGTTACGACTGCTTTGATCAGACCGATCGTTCCGATCGAGATCAGGTCTTCGGGTTCTTCTTCAAGATTCTGATATTTCTTAATGACATGAGCCACAAGCCTTAAGTTGCGTTCGATCAGGATGTGCTTTGCCTCGAGGTCGCCCTCCGTGTACTTCTGGATGTAATATTTTTCTTCCGAGGGGGTGAGGGGATTAGGAAAAGACTGCACGATGACACCTCTTAGCACATTTAATATAGTTTATGAAAAAAAGGAGGGGATTGTGCTTTTCCACGTAAAAGAAGGACACAGTGTGAAGCTGCGTATTGACACCGGACGACCAGATGCAGTATGATTGACATACATTTCCGAAGAAATTCATTTTCGGTAATCTAGCCCGTGAGGGGAGGGCGTCTGGCCGGATCGGCCGGCAAATTCATTTATTTATTCAGTGGTGTATCTCGGCGCGGCCAACGTGTGACAGGACTCAGGAGAAAGGAGTGCAAATGAGTTTCAGCACAGTTTTGTCCGCTGCAATTGAAGGACTTAAAGTAGAGTTTGTTCAGGTGGAAGCGGATGTATCTAACGGACTTCCGGTGTTTCATATGGTGGGATATCTGTCATCGGAAGTAAAGGAAGCGGGGGAACGTGTCCGTACAGCGATCAAAAATTCAGGATTTGACTATCCGGCAAAGCGCACAGTGGTCAATCTGTCTCCGGCAACACTGAGAAAACGAGGTGCATCGTTTGATCTTCCGATCGCGGTGTCGATATTGTCGTCACTGGGTGAGGTCCCGGCGGGAAACGGGGAAAAGTGTCTGATCATTGGAGAACTAAGCCTGGACGGGCGTGTGAGAAAGGTTCCGGGCATACTGCCGGTGACTATGGAGGCATTTGAGAATGGGATTACCTGCTGTATTGTTCCGAAAGAAAATGAAGCGGAGGGAAATCTTGTCACCGGGATGAAAGTGATCGGGGTGGAAAGCCTTCAGGAAGCCGCTGATTTTCTTAATGGGGAGAGAAACGTCAATGTGCCGGATAAAACCAGAAAGATAAAGAAATTTTGTGGGGTTCAGGTTTCGCAGAAAGAGAATGAAGGAAGGCTGCCGGATTTCTCTCAGATCAAAGGTCAGGAAAATGTGAAAAGAGCAGCGGAAATCGCCGTCTCAGGCGGGCACAATCTTTTGATGATAGGGCCGCCCGGAAGTGGTAAGTCAATGACTGCCAAGTGTATTGCGGGCATTCTGCCGCCACTGGATTTAAAAGAAAGTATGGAGATCACCAGGATATACAGTGTGCTAGGACTGTTGAAAGAAGAGATGCCGCTGATACAGGAACGGCCGTTTCGAGAAGTGCATCATACGGCAACCAGATCATCGCTGATCGGAGGCGGTACGGTTCCGAGACCGGGTGAGATCAGTCTCGCCCATAGAGGGGTGCTTTTTCTCGACGAGCTTCCGGAATTCAGGAAAAGTGTTTTGGAGGTGCTGCGGCAGCCGCTGGAAGAGAGAAGTATCCGGATCGCAAGGACATATGGAAATTATGTGTTCCCGGCGGATTTTATGCTTGTAGCGGCTATGAATCCCTGCCCCTGTGGATGCTATCCTGATCTGGAGAAATGTACATGCACACCGGCACAGATCCAGATGTATTTGAACAGGATCAGCCGTCCTTTCCTGGACAGAATCGATCTGTGCGTGGAAGCTCCGCGTATCAGATATGAGGAGCTGACAGAAGAAAAGAAGTCTGAGAGTTCTGAGGTGATCAGAAAGAGAGTGTATCAGGTCAGAGAAATACAGAAAGAACGTTACAGAGGAACAGGAATCACGACAAATGCAATGCTGGGAACTGATGATATAAAGAAATACTGCGGATTGGACGCGGCTGAAAGTAAACTTATGGAACGTGCTTTTACGATGATGGAACTGACGGTCCGTGCATATCATAGAATCATAAAAACAGCACGTACAATTGCGGATATGGACGGCGAGGAGAAAATCAGGGAGCAACACCTGCGGGAAGCACTTGGCTACAGGATGGTGGATAAAAAATACTGGAGGAGATAGAGTATGGAATATGAATTCTGGCTGGCGGGTATACAGGGAGTGGCCGCACACAAAAAAATCAGACTGAGGGAATGCATGAAAACAGCGGAAGCGATTTATTATATAGAAGAAACACAATTACACCATTTTGAGTTCTTGAATGGGAATGATCGAAATAAAATTATGCAGGCACAGAAAAACAGATGTTTCCGCACGGATTATGAGAAAATGAACGAGAAAGACATACAATTTGTTCCATTCTTTTCGAAAGTGTATCCGGAAAATCTGAAAGAGATCACAGATCCCCCTTATGCACTGTATGTAAAAGGAAATCTTCCGGAAAGAAAGGCCAAAAAAGCAGCCATTATCGGCGCAAGGCGGTGTACACCGTATGGTGAAAAATACGCCATTGATTTTGCACGGACACTGGCTGCGCATGGCGTAGAAGTTATCAGTGGGATGGCGAGGGGAATTGACGGAATGGGTCACAGGGGCGCCCTGCTTTCGGGTGGTAAGACATATGCTGTGTTAGGTTCCGGAGTGGACGTATGCTATCCGAGAGAGCATATCGGTCTGTATGTGGATATTTTAGAACAGGGAGGAGGGATACTCTCGGAACAGCCGCCGGGAGCGGCTCCGCTCGCCCATAATTTTCCTGCACGCAACCGCATCATCAGCGGACTGTCAGATGTAATCCTGGTCATGGAGGCAGGGAAAAAAAGCGGATCACTTATAACAGTCGATCTGGCGCTGGAACAGGGCCGCGATGTCTACGCCCTGCCCGGGCCGGTAAACAGTGCTTTAAGTGACGGATGCAACCGTCTGATACGTCAGGGAGCAGGAATACTTATTTCTCCGGAGACGTTTTTAGAAGAATGGGGGATTGAAAAAAACGAAGGTCCGGAGGAAAGTAAAAACAAAATCAAAAATGAAAAAATGCTTGAAAGTGCTGAAAAATTGGTGTATAGTTGTCTCGGTTTGTATCCCAAAGACCTGAACCAGCTTGTCGGTGAAACAAAGCTGGATATCAAGGAAGTTCTGGAGAAACTGGTTTCACTGGAATTACAGGGATATGTACGTGAAATTTCAAAGAATCATTATATTATTTCAGAATAAATGGCACAAACAGGCCTATGGAGGGAGTCAGCTTTATGGCGCATTATCTTGTTATCGTCGAGTCACCTGCGAAAGTAAAGACGATCAAAAAATTTTTGGGGAGCAATTATACAGTCGCAGCATCTCAGGGACATGTGCGTGATCTGCCGAAGAGTTCGCTCGGCGTTGATATTGAACATGATTATGAGCCCAAATATATCACAATCCGCGGTAAGGGGGACATTCTTGCAAGTCTGAGAAAAGAAGTCAAGAAATCTGATAAAGTATTTCTGGCAACTGACCCTGACCGGGAAGGAGAGGCGATTTCCTGGCATCTGGCAGCTGCCCTGAAGCTGGATGAAAAGAAAATGCGCCGCATTACCTTTAACGAAATTACGAAAAACGCAGTAAAGGCTTCCTTGAAAGCACCGCGGGATATTGATATGAATCTGGTTGATGCACAGCAGGCAAGACGCGTTCTCGACCGTATGGTCGGTTATATGATCAGTCCGCTCCTCTGGGCGAAAGTAAAACGTGGATTGAGTGCCGGCCGTGTTCAGTCGGTAGCGCTTCGTCTTGTGGCGGACAGAGAAGAGGAAATTAATGCATTTATTCCGGATGAATACTGGACGCTGGATGCGGTCCTTAAGATCAAAGGAGAAAAGCGCCCGCTTGTTGCGAGGTTTTACGGAACCGATAAGAAGAAGATCACGATCCATTCAGAAAATGAATTGAACGACATTCTCCATAAGATAGAGAATGCAGAATTCAGGATCACGGATATAAAGACGACAGAACGTATCCGCAAGGCTCCGCTCCCGTTTACTACGAGTACGCTTCAGCAGGAGGCTGCGAAGGCTCTTAACTTTGGCACCCAGAAGACAATGCGTATTGCCCAGCAGCTCTATGAAGGAATAGATATTAAGGGAAACGGAACTGTAGGTGTTATCACTTATCTGCGTACGGATTCCACCAGGATCGCGGATGAGGCGGATGCTGCCGCGCGGGAATATATTTCGGCAAACTATGGGAAAGAGTACGCTGCAGCACGGCACGAGGCTTCGAACAGCGGCAAAAAAATACAGGATGCGCATGAGGCGATCCGGCCGACAGATATCACGAGGACACCGGCATCTCTGAAAGACTCTCTGACCAGGGATCAGTTCAGACTGTATCAGCTGATCTGGAAACGTTTTGCCGCAAGCCGCATGAATCCTGCGCGTTATGAGGCGACTTCCGTAAAGATAGGTGCAGAAGAGTATTACTTTACTGTGTCAGCATCTAAATTATTGTTTGATGGTTTCCGTTCTGTATACACGGAAGCAGATGAAGAAAAAGAAGAGAGCAATGTACTCGTCGGCAATCTGAGCATGGATTCCGTGCTTACAAAAGAAGATCTTGATTCGAAACAGCACTTTACACAGCCACCGGCACATTATACAGAGGCGAGCCTTGTCAAAGCTCTTGAAGAACTGGGAATCGGACGTCCCAGCACATATGCACCTACGATTTCCATTATCCTTGGCCGCCGGTATGTGACGAAAGAGGCAAAAAATCTGTATCTTACTGAGATCGGCGAAGTGGTTAACAATATGATGAAACAGTCTTTCCCAAGTATTGTTGATGTGAATTTTACTGCCAATATGGAAGGCCTTCTTGATATGGTAGAAGAAGGAAAAGTAGAATGGAAAGAAATTATACGCAACTTCTATCCTGATCTTGAGGAGGCTGTTAAGAAAGCTGAGAAAGATCTGGAGACGGTAAAGATCGAGGATGAAGTGACAGATGTGATCTGCGAAGAATGTGGCAGAAATATGGTCATTAAGTATGGACCGCACGGAAAATTCCTTGCATGTCCGGGCTTCCCTGAGTGTCGTAACACCAAACCGTATCTGGAAAAGATAGGGGTACCATGTCCGGTCTGTGGCAAAGATGTGGTTATCCGTAAAACGAAAAAAGGCAGAAGATATTACGGCTGTGAGAACAATCCTGAGTGTGAGTTTATGTCGTGGCAGAAGCCTTCCAAAGAGAAGTGTCCGGAATGCGGCGGTTATATGGTGGAAAAGGGAAATAAGCTGGTCTGTGCAAACGAAAAGTGTGGATATGTCACATCACTGGAAAAGAGGAAAGAATAAAAGATTGAGTGAATTGCATTGCTATTCTGAAAATTGTATGATAATATAAATTCGTCTAGCAATTTGACTGAATTTGTATATACAATTGTGATATACAGAAGATATGCGGAGGAAATAATGAGTGTACAACTATTAGACAAAACAAGGAAAATTAATAAGCTGCTCCATAATAATAATTCGAGCAAGGTAGTATTTAATGATATCTGTGCAGTGCTTACGGATATTCTTGATTCGAATGTACTTGTGGTCAGCCGGAAAGGTAAGATCCTGGGGGTGAGTAAATGCCCGAATGTAAAGGAAATCCACGAACTGATCACCGAGGCGGTCGGCTCCCACATTGACACGATGCTTAATGAGCGTCTTTTAAGTATTCTTTCTACTAAAGAAAACGTCAATCTGGAAACTCTCGGGTTTTCACCGGAGGCAGTTCAGGGATGTCAGGCGATCGTGACTCCGATTGATATTGCAGGGGAACGCCTTGGAACATTATTTATCTACAAACAGGATTCAGCCTATTCGATCGATGACATTATCCTCAGTGAATACGGAACGGCAGTAGTGGGGCTTGAAATGCTTCGTTCTGTGAATGAAGAGAATGCAGAGGAGACCCGGAAGGAGCATATTGTTCAGTCGGCTATCAGTACACTGTCTTTCTCTGAATTGGAAGCGATCATACACATTTTTGATGAGCTGGGAGGCACAGAAGGAATCCTGGTAGCAAGCAAGATCGCGGACAGAGTAGGTATTACCCGTTCAGTGATCGTAAATGCCCTGCGTAAATTTGAAAGTGCAGGTGTTATCGAATCCCGTTCTTCAGGTATGAAGGGGACATATATCAAAGTGTTGAACGATTATGTGTTTACAGAGCTTGATAAGATCAAGAAAGAGCGGTTGTAGTCTGGAGGTTTAAAGATATGTACGAAGGAAATCCCGTTGATCTCAGAATGGAAAAGATTCTTTCTGCTGACGGTATTTTTGATAACTCCACCAGACAGTGCAGAGTTCGCAAATATGATCCGGAGGAGGACTTCATCTATCTTGAATTGAAAGAAGATAAGCTGGAGACCATTTCTCTGGATGCTAAATACAGGTGTTACATATCAACGAGAACGGAACTGCTGTATTGTACCGGCGTAGTGAAAGAGAGATACTGTCAGGAAGATAAAAAGCTTTTGAAATTCAGAATAGAAAATGGTTTTTATAATGTATATGAAGGAAGAAAAATGACGAAACGTGCCTGAAACGGTACGTTTCTTTTTTATAAAAACCTTGTAAACTATGTTGACAAATTGAAACCGGAGTGCTATTTTATATTCATGAGGTTTAGCACTCGTGAGAAATGAGTGCTAACAA
>DYCJ01000082.1 GCA_019418195.1 Clostridiales bacterium
GAAGACGGGCCCACATTTTGCGGTAGGCGATACCTGCTATTCCTGGAGCGAGGATATCAGGGTATATAATCCGAACGGAAAAGAGATTGTGGCAAAAGATAATTCGGTTTCGGTGAACCGGAAAGAGGATGTGTCAAAAGCCTACTTTAACTGTCATACAGATATAACCATACCTTATGAAGAGTTAGAAGAAATATGTGTAGTGACAAAAGATGGGAAACACATTATACTAATAAAAGACGGAAGATTCGTTCTGCCGGGGACGGAAGTTTTAAACCAACCGTTGGAGACACTTTAATAAGGAGGAGTTATAATGCCAAAAGTAGCAATCGTAATGGGCAGTGATTCAGACCTGAAGGTCATGAGCAAGGCTGCATCAATGCTTGAAAAACTGGGAATCGACTATGAGATGACGATCATTTCCGCGCACAGGATGCCGGATACATTCTTTGAATGGGCGAAAGGAGCCGAAGGAAGAGGCGTGAAGGTGATCATCGCGGGAGCAGGAATGGCAGCTCATCTTCCGGGAATGTGTGCAGCACTCTTCCCGATGCCGGTGATCGGCGTGCCGATGTCCGGCAAGAATCTGGATGGTATGGATGCACTTTACTCTATCGTACAGATGCCGCCGGGAATCCCGGTAGCGACAGTTGCCATCGACGGCGGAATGAATGCAGCGATCCTTGCAGCAAAGATCCTTGCCGTATCAGATCCGGAGATCCTTCAGAAACTGAAAGACTATTCAGAAGAGATGAAGGCCGGCGTTCAGGCAAAGGCAGACAAACTGCACGAGATCGGATATGAGGAATATTTAAAGTAACAGTTCAGCGTCCAGGCGTCAGAGTGGTTTTATGGATGGCGCTGCTGAACAGAAAATCACGAAGAATTAACAGGAGATCAGAGAATGGATTACAAGAAAGCAGGCGTAGATATCGAAGCCGGTTACAGATCAGTAGAATTGATGAAAGAACATGTGAAAAAGACAATGCGTCCTGAGGTGCTCGGAGGCCTCGGAGGCTTTTCCGGAGCATTTTCCCTTGCTAAGATAAAAGAGATGGAAGAGCCGGTGCTTCTGTCCGGTACAGACGGATGCGGGACAAAAGTAAAACTGGCCATGATCCTGGACAAGCACGATACGATCGGAATCGATGCCGTGGCAATGTGCGTCAATGATATTGCCTGTGCAGGCGGAGAACCGCTCTTCTTTCTGGATTATATTGCCTGTGGAAAGAATGAGCCGGAGAAGATCGCGGATATTGTCAAGGGCGTAGCAGAAGGATGCCTTCAGGCCGGTGCCGCGCTGATCGGCGGCGAGACGGCAGAACATCCCGGACTGATGGCTCCGGAAGAGTATGACCTTGCAGGTTTTGCCGTAGGTGTATGTGATAAGAAAGATATGATCACGGGAGAAAATCTGAAGGCAGGAGATGTGCTCATCGGTATGGCGTCAAGCGGTATCCACAGCAACGGATATTCTCTCGTGAGACAGGTGTTCAGTATGAAACGTGAGGCGCTGGATACATATTATGACAGCCTCGGATCTACACTTGGTGAGGCGCTCCTTGTTCCTACAAGGATTTATGTAAAAGCGCTGAAAAGTATCAAGGATGCCGGCGTGACAGTCAAAGCGTGCAGCCATATCACAGGCGGCGGCTTCTATGAGAATGTTCCCGCCGATCTTCAATATGCTCTCTGTAGATGGAGATATCGCGGAGCAGATGATGTACAATACATTCAATATGGGGCTTGGCATGATCGTCGCAGTGGATGAGGCAGATGCAGACCGCGCCATGGAGGCAATCCGTGCTGCCGGAGATGCGCCGTATGTAGTGGGACGCATTGAGGCAGGAGACAAAGGAGTAGAATTATGCTAGAGAGGACGGGTGCAGCGGCAGACAAGCCGCTGCGCGTTGTCGTGATGGTATCCGGAGGCGGTACAAACCTGCAGGCGATCATCGACAGCGTAAAAGACAGTACGATCACGAACACACAGATCGTGGGAGTGATCAGCAACAATAAAAATGCATATGCACTGAAGCGGGCGGAAGAAAATGATATTCCGTCTATGTGTGTATCTCCAAAAGATTTTGAGACACGGGATATTTTCAACGAGAAGCTGCTGGAGGCAGTGGACGGCTATGCGCCGGATCTTGTTGTGCTGGCCGGCTTTCTTGTAGTGATCCCGCCGGAGATGATCAGAAAGTACGAGAACCGGATGATCAATATCCATCCGTCTCTTATCCCGTCATTCTGCGGGAAAGGCTACTACGGCTTAAAGGTCCATGAGGCGGCTCTCGCCAGGGGTGTAAAGGTAGTTGGAGCTACTGTGCATTTTGTGGATGAGGGAACCGATACGGGACCGATCATCCTGCAGAAAGCGGTGGAAGTACAGCAGGGAGACACTCCTGAGGTGCTTCAGCGCAGAGTGATGGAACAGGCGGAATGGAAGATCCTTCCGAAAGCGATCGACCTGATCGCAAATGGAAAAGTTCGGGTGGATGACCATAAAACAACGATCCTGCCGTAACAGAGGCATCGGCGGATGGATGAAATACAGGACAACGGACAATATCAATACAGATAAGACCGGGTGAGGAGGTTTACAGATGAAAATATTGATCGTGGGAAGCGGCGGAAGAGAACACGCCATTGCAGCGAGCGTGGCAAAGAGCCCGAAAGCGGACAAGATCTACTGCGCACCGGGCAATGCGGGTATCGCGGAGTATGCCGAGTGCGTGGACATCGGAGCTATGGAATTTGACAGACTGGCTGCATTTGCAAAGGAAAACAGCATTGATCTGTGTATCGTGGGAATGGATGACCCGCTGGTGGGAGGTCTTGTGGACGTCATGGAAGAGGCGGGAATCCGCACATTCGGTCCGAAGAAGAATGCGGCGATCCTTGAGGGATCAAAAGCATTTTCCAAAGATCTGATGAAGAAATACAATATCCCGACAGCGGCTTATGAGAACTTTACAGATCCGGATAAAGCACTGGAATATCTCGAAACAGCGAAATTCCCGATCGTTCTGAAAGCAGACGGCCTTGCACTCGGAAAAGGCGTACTCATCTGCCAGAATCTGGAAGAGGCAAAAGAGGGTGTCAGGACGATCATGCTGGATAAGAAGTTCGGAACAGCCGGAAATGAGATGGTCATCGAAGAGTTCATGACCGGACGTGAAGTGTCTGTTCTCTCATTCGTGGACGGCAAGACGATCAAGACGATGACAAGCGCCCAGGACCACAAGCGTGCGGGAGACGGCGATACCGGTCTGAATACAGGCGGAATGGGCACATTCTCTCCGAGCCCGTTCTACACAAAAGAAGTGGAAGAGTTCTGCGAGAAATATATTTATCAGCCGACAGTGGACGCCATGGCGGCAGAAGGACGCCCGTTCAAAGGAGTGATCTTCTTTGGCCTGATGCTGACAGCGGACGGACCGAAAGTGCTGGAGTACAATGCCCGCTTCGGCGACCCGGAAGCGCAGGTTGTACTGCCTCGTATGAAAAATGATATCATCGATGTGGTCGAAGCCTGCATCGACGGTACATTGGATCAGATCGATCTTCAGTTTGAGGATAACGCAGCGGTCTGCGTGGTGCTCGCATCCGACGGCTATCCGGTGAAATATGACAAAGGCTTCCCGATCAGAGGTCTTGACGAGTTCAAGAAACATGACGGCTATTACTGCTTCCATGCCGGAACAAAATTCGAGAACGGACAGATCGTGACAAACGGCGGTCGTGTGCTCGGTGTGACAGCAAAAGGAAAAGACTTAAAAGAGGCAAGAAAGAACGCCTATGCTGCTACCGGGTGGGTAGAGTTCGAGAATAAGTATATGAGACACGATATCGGCAAAGCGATCGATGAGGCGTAATCTGCAATCTTAAGAAATTCTTTGGAATCTTATATCAGCTCCCTTTAGATTTACAGGATATCCTGTAATCATGAAAGGGGGCTGAATTTTTATGGACATTTCTGAACTTACCCGTTATTTCATCCAATATGGTGCTTTTTTTATATATCTGATCGTACTTTTAGAATATCTGAACCTTCCGGGATTTCCCGCCGGCGTTATCATGCCGCTTGCCGGGATCTGGGCCGCGCAGGGGGAAATCAGTTTTCCAATTGTCATGGTGCTGACAGTTGCAGCAGGACTTACCGGAAGCTGGGCGCTCTATCTGCTGGGAAGATACGGCGGGAACAAGGTGCTCGGATTCTACTTTAAGAAATTCCCGAAACATCAGCCTGTTATTGAAGACAAGATGAATTATCTGAGGGAAAAAGGCTGTATCGGTGTATTTGTGAGTAAGCTGCTTCCGATGGTGCGGACTCTCATCTCGATCCCGGCAGGTATGGTGAAAATGGATTTTGTCAAATATACAGTGAGTTCCGTGTGCGGGATATTCTTATGGAACCTGACATTTGTCGGGGCGGGATATTTCTTCGGCGACGCGGCGATCAAATTCTTTACATAAGAGAGGGGAGCAGGATATGAAGATTGCAATGCTTACGAATAATTACAGGCCCTTTGTGGGCGGTGTGCCGATCTCGGTGGAGCGGCAGGCTCAGGAACTGGTAAAGCTGGGCCATCAGGTGACAGTATTTGCACCGATGTACGAGAGTGACAACGGAGAACAGGATGAAAACTTTAGGAAGAAGATCCTGGAGGAGGATAAGAAAGCACCGGAGAGGGTGATCCGGTATCGTTCACAGAAGAAAAAGATGGACAACGGTATGGTGTACCCGGGCATTTATCCGACAGAGATATTCGAGATGTTTGAAAGAGAAAGATTTGACCGCATACACGTACATCATCCGATGTTTGTAGGACCGTGGGCATTGTGGCTGGGAAAGAAATACGGGATTCCGGTTATCTATACATATCATACGAGATATGAAGACTATCTCCATTACATTCCGTGCTTCCGGCTTAATGAGAAGAGCACAATTGTGAAGAGGAAAGCGGTGGAATGGATACAGAAGAACGTGATCCCGTCTTATATGAGATGGTTCTGTAACAGATGCGATCTGGTGTTTGCACCGTCTGCAGGTATGCAGCAAATCATAAGGGAGTACGGGGTGGATACGCCGGCCGCAGTCTTTCCGACAGGGCTTGACGGAGCATTTTTCAGAAAAGATGTCAGACGGTCGCAGGAGATACGAAAACAGTACAGCCGGGGAAAACGGCATCTGCTGGTTACAGTATCGAGACTGGAGAAAGAGAAAAACTACGGATTTCTCCTGCGGGGGATTGCTGAACTCAGACAGGAGCTCGGCGATGAGTTCCATGTACTTATCATAGGAGACGGAAGTCAGAAGTCAGAACTGAAAGTCAGGGCCTCTATCCTTGGCATACAGGAGGTGGTGACTTTCATGGGAAATATACCGAATGACCAGGTGAAGGATTATCTGAGTGCTTCTGATGCGTTTTTGTTCGCATCGAAATCGGAGACGCAGGGCATCGTACTGGCAGAAGCCCTGGCAGCAGGTACACCGGTCGTGGCTGTACACGCGACAGGGACGGACGACATTATCGAAGACGGCGTGAACGGCTTCCTCACAGAGGAGAGAGAAGAAGAGTGGGCGGCAAAAGTGATCGAAGCACTTAACGAGGAGACGAACAGCAGGATGAAGAATGCAGCGCTCATCTCTGCCGAAAATTACCGATCTTCAAGACTTGCCATCTATGAGGAGATGCTCTACAATCAATGTGGGTTCAGGAAAGGAGAAAGACTTTATGAGGCTGAAGAAGATCGGCGAGAACGTTCTGCAATGGCTCTTCACTAATTATCTGAAATGGATCGAGCGGACTGTTACGATCCGGTGGGATGAAGAGAACCGGTACGGGGACAGCCAGATATTCGGGTTCTGGCATGAGGACAGCTTTTTTATGAATCTTGTCCTTGAGAATCTGGCGCATAAGACTACGCCGGTAGATGTGATCGTGACCGCGGATACCCGCGGAAATTATATAGAAAATATGGTAAGAAGGTGCGGCGGCAATGCACTGCGCGTGCCGGACGGCTTCAAGGCGTTTGCATCGCTCAAGAAGATCGTACAGGATTCCTATGAGAAGACTCATTCCATTGCCGTGGCGCTGGACGGACCGCTGGGGCCGAGGCACGAGCCGAAGAAACTGGCATTCTATCTGTCGGAACATGCAGAAGAGGATTTTGTAGGCATCAGCCTTTCTTATTCTTCCTGCCTGCGGCTTCGGCACCGCTGGGATAAATATGTGATTCCGCTGCCATATACGACTGTGACCGTGGCGGTCAGAAATTACGGTGTGGCAGAGAAGAACCATATACCGGAACTGCTTACAGCAGCGCCGGAACCTGTCCGGGAATCAGTAAACGGACAGAAATACGGGGAGAAAACCGTGACAAAAGTGCCCGGAACACTTCGGACTTAGACTGCAGAAAGCCGGACATACAGAGGGATATATTGTATTGAACGGGCAAAGAGACGGAACGAAGATGATACGATAAACGAGACGAAGACAAAACGAGAAAAGAGAAGAGAGAAGAGGAGACATCATGGAGACGAACAACATATTGATCGTAGAGGATGATAAGGAGATCCGGGAGGGGGTCCAGATTTACCTGCAGAGTCAGGGCTATAAAGTGTTTCAGGCGGCGGACGGCATTGAAGGGCTTGAGATCATAGACAGGGAGGATATCCATCTGGCTATTGTGGATATCATGATGCCGAGGATGGACGGCATCCGCATGACGATGAAATTAAGGGAAAAACATGATTTTCCGGTGATCATGCTGTCGGCAAAGTCAGAGGAAGTTGATAAGATCACAGGACTTAACATCGGCGCGGACGATTACGTGACAAAACCGTTTACTCCCATGGAGCTGATGGCGAGGGTGAATTCACAGCTCAGGCGCTATCGCAAGTTCCTGGAGAAACTGGCGCCGCAGGAAAATGTACATGTGATCGGAGGTCTGGAGATCAATGAGGATGCAGTGGAAGTGACGATGGACGGGAAGCCGGTGAAACTCACGCCCATTGAGTATAAGATCCTGCTCCTTCTGGCGAAGAATCCGGGCAGGGTATTTTCATCCGAGGAAATCTATGAGCGCGTATGGCAGGAAAAAGCCATCAATACGGATACGATCATGGTGCATGTGAGAAACATCAGAGAAAAGATCGAGATTGATCCGAAGAATCCGAAATATTTAAAGGTGGTGTGGGGAGTTGGATACAAAATCGAAAAACAGCCGTAGGGCAGGAATTATTGTAGTTGTTGTATTCTTAAGCCTCTGTTCCCTGATCATGATGTCCCAGTATGACGGGATGAAGCGGGCGATGGACAGTGCAAACAGCAAGGCGAGTGAAGCGGCGACAGAGACAGAACCTTATGCGGAAGCGCTTTCTTCTATCAGCAGTGACATGGCGGAGGGAAATTATCTTCTCTACAATGAATATGCCAATGAGACAGATCCGGCAGAGGTGTTAGATGAATACGGGCAGCGGGACTTTGATCTGACGAAGAGGTATTTTGATTATGAAGTCTTCAGCAGCGACGATGAACAGCTTCTTAAAAATGTGAGCGGGGAGGCGGCGGAGGATCTTCAGGCGGCTGATGAAGAAGACTCCGGATATGCGTTCCGTGTATCTTATACGTTTTCCGGGAACGGAGAACTCTCTTCGATCCAGATTGACGGAACGGCATTAAGCCCGCAGGAGGAATACAATCTGGAAGAAGGTTATCTGCTGTCAGCACAGGAAGTGGAATACATTGAAGGAATCTCAAGTATTGCTGTGCCGGAGAACATTACAGTAATCTATGGCATGAGTCAGGAAAATCTGAATGCATTTACAGAGGCATATACAGCAGAATACGGTCCCTATTCGTATATGGTATATTACAGTGTAGGAGAAACGCCGTATTACACGGACACACTCCGGACACTGTGCTTTATCGTGATCCTCACAGCTCTGCTGCTTCCGGTCAGGAGAAGACTGGATATCAGCGAGATGAAGCTGTTTGATGTACCGTTTGAAGTGCCCGTTCTTGTACTATTCTTTGGACTTATGTTTTCTGACATTCCGGCCCGGATCGTGAATATGACGGTGCAGGATACGCTGCTGCCGGGCATGGGGCACGGTATGGAGATCATTGCGGCAGCGTTTAACTTTGCAATGTGGATCTTCGTTTTCGGACTGCTCTTCTGGTGCGCGACGTCCCTGAGGGCAATGGTACGCATGAAAGGCGCGTACTGGCGTGACAGGACGCTGACAATGAAGCTGATCCGCCATTATCGCGGTCAGGGGACGGAGAGTGACGAGGAAATGGTGAGAAAGGCAGGTGGTATCATAAAAAGGGCAAAAGCTTTTCTCGCAAAGCAGTATGATGCGCTGCAGCATATAGACTTCCGTGAAAAGACGAACCGGACGATCCTGAAGATCGTGATCATTAACTATATCATCCTGGCGATCGTATGTTTCTTCTGGTATTACGGAACACTCGCGCTGATCATCTACTCTGTGATCCTGTTCCTGTTCCTGAGAAAATATGTGAAAGATCTCCAGGAGAAATATAAGCTGCTGTTGAAGTCCACAAATCAGCTGGCGGAAGGACATCTGGATACACCGATCGAGGGGGATATCGGGGTGTTCAATCCGATCCAGGAGGAGCTGAAGAAAATCCAGAAAGGATTTAAGAAGGCAGTGGATGAAGAAGTGAAAAATGAGCGGATGAAGACCGAACTTGTGACGAATGTCTCCCATGATCTCAGGACGCCGCTGACAGCGATCATCACATACACAGATCTTCTGAAAAATGAAAAAGATGAAGAGAAACGGAAAGAGTACATAGATGTACTCGAGCGAAAATCCATGAGGCTGAAAGTGCTCATCGAAGATCTTTTTGAGATCAGCAAAGCGGCGAGCAAGAGTGTTGTTATGCACTATATGAAAGTGGATATTGTCGATCTCATCAAGCAGGCGGGGCTGGAAAATGACAGTAAGATCAAAGCGGCAAATCTTGACTTCCGCTGGAAGCTGCCGGAACATAAGCTTGTCATGTGGCTGGACAGCCAGAAGACATACCGCATCTTTGAGAACCTGATCGTAAATATCACGAAATATGCGATGCCGCATACGAGGGTCTATATCGAGATGACGGAGCAGGAGAATGATGTGCACATTTCCATGAAAAATATATCCGCAGCGGAACTGAATTTTGATACCGAGGAGATCACGGACCGTTTTGTCCGCGGGGATACATCGAGGAATACGGAAGGATCCGGGCTGGGTCTTGCGATCGCCAAGAGTTTTATTGAACTCCAGCACGGTACACTGAAGATCACTACCGAAGCAGATCTGTTTAAGGCGGATATCACCCTGCCGAAGCTTGATATCCCGCCGGAAGAAGAACAGAGGCGGCAGGCGGAGAAAGAGAAGATGTAAGCTTTGTGTAAAGAATCCCGGCAGAGGAGTTACTCTGCCGGGATTTTATGATACAATAACTGTATACAGCGGCAATCCATTTGCTGTGTACATGAT
>DYCJ01000083.1:0-1717 GCA_019418195.1 Clostridiales bacterium
GTCCTGCAATGACTGCGTACAAAGATTTAAGTAGAGAAGAGTTATTGGAACTGAAGAGTGGGCTGGAGGCCCGTTTTACAGAGATCAAAGCCAAAGGGCTGAAACTGGATATGTCCCGCGGCAAACCGTCTGCCGAGCAGCTTAATCTGTCCATGGAGATGATGGACGTATTAAACAGTGGTGCAGATCTGACCTGCGAAGACGGAGTTGACTGCAGGAATTACGGCGGCCTGGACGGAATCGCCGAGGCAAAACAGCTCCTTGCAGATATGATGGAAGTGCCGAAAGACAATGTGATCATCTTCGGGAATTCCAGTCTGAACGTTATGTATGATACAGTTGCACGTGCAATGACACACGGAGTACTCGGAAGCACACCGTGGTGCAAACTGGACAAAGTAAAATTCCTCTGTCCGGTACCGGGATATGACAGGCACTTCGGTATTACAGAGCATTTCGGAATCGAGATGATCAACATCCCGATGACGCCGACGGGACCGGATATGGATATGGTCGAGAAATATGTAAATGAGGATCCGGCAGTAAAAGGTATCTGGTGTGTACCGAAATATTCCAATCCTCAGGGGATCACATATTCCGATGAGACAGTTTTCCGTTTTGCCAACTTGAAACCGGCTGCAGAAGACTTCCGTATCTACTGGGATAACGCATACTGCGTACATCACCTGTATGAAGATAAGCAGGATTACCTTATCGAGATCCTGACAGAGTGTAAGAAAGCCGGCAATCCGGATATGGTTTATAAGTTCTCATCTACATCCAAGATCAGCTTCCCGGGGTCAGGTATTGCAGCTCTTGCGGCATCAGATGCAAACTTAAAAGAGATACGCAGCATGATGCAGGTACAGACGATCGGACACGACAAGGTGAATCAGCTTCGCCATGTCCGCTTCTTCAAGGATGTGCACGGAATCGTAGAGCATATGAAGAAACATGCAGATATTCTCAGACCGAAGTTTGAGGCTGTTATCGATATCTTCGAGAAAGAACTCGGAGGGCTGGAGATCGGTTCATGGACAAAACCGCTGGGAGGATACTTCATTTCGTTTGATTCCATGGACGGCTGCGCGAAAGCAATCGTTGCAAAAGCGAAAGAGGCAGGGGTCGTACTTACAGGGGCCGGTGCTACTTTCCCGTATGGTAAAGATCCGCACGACAGCAATATCCGTATTGCGCCGTCTTATCCGACGCCGGAAGAACTGTCTCTGGCGACAGATATTTTTGTGCTGAGTGTAAAACTGGTCAGCATCGATAAACTGCTCGGCAATCTGTAAATATATCAGATGAAATATAGCAGATAATGAAGAAAGTCGAAATAACCCCAATGACATAATATCGGGAGTATTTCGGCTTTCTTTTTTAATCGATCGGATCGATCCTCGTAATTTCACTGCATGATGCGGAGGCTTTCCATGCTGCATTGGTATCGCCGCTTTCGTTGTTTTCATCCGTCGAAAAAAGGGAGCCGGACAAAAAAATCACGGCGAAAAAGACCAGTCCCGCAATGATTATGAAAAGACAGATGCACAGAATACGCATGCCCCGGCACGGCTTTTCTTTTTTCTTTTCATCTGCGGAAACTTCGGGAACATGGGGAGGAGTCTCGGGCAGATCCGAGTGATAAATATAATTACTCACGGTATGACCTCCTTTTCTTTTAAATTCAATGTAGAGCAGCTGTGTGAAGTATTTTTTG
>DYCJ01000083.1:1727-9326 GCA_019418195.1 Clostridiales bacterium
TCATATACTGGCGCTCAGCTCATCAGATGGCTGAACTGTTATGAAAGAAAAATTATAAAAAGCGGATACAGGGAGGAAATACATGGACTTTCATTCGATATTCAGATCGCGATGCCTGATCATGGACGGAGCGATGGGAACATACTACAGTGAGAAATACGGAAAGGAATCAGGCTCACCCGAGAATGACAATCTGACAGCCCCGCAGAAGATTGAAGAGATACACAGGGAATATATTGAAGCAGGAGCCGATATCCTGAGGACGAACAGTTTCGCCTCCAATATCAGGACTCTTTGTGCAGGCAATGCAGGGAGGACGACGAGGGAAGAGCAGCTGCGGACTGTCTATGAAAACGTCGCTGCATCCTGCCGTATCGCACGGTCGGCGGTAGAACAGGAATGCAGCCGTGCAAAAGAAGAAGGGCGGGAAATAAAGGAAATCTATATTGCCGGCGATATCGGACCTGTTTCCGGAAAGCGCGGGGGCGAGGAGCAGGATGAGGAACTGGCCGAAGAATATAAGACCATGGCAAAGGCACATCTGGACGCCGGGCTGAAACTGATCTGGTTTGAGACGTTCCCGGATTTCGAGTATATCCTGCCGGTGGCGGAATGGATCAAATCTGTCAGCGATGCCTTTGTCATGGCGAGCTTTTCTGTCAATGTATTCGGCTATACGAAGACAGGGACAGGAATGAGGGAACTGCTCAAAACAGCGAAAGAAAGTGACCTGATCGACGGGATCGGATTTAACTGCGGCATCGGGCCTTCTCATCTGGGAAAACTTCTGAAGCGGCAGGACCTGGGAGAACTGATCGTTGCGGCAGTGCCCAACGCCGGATATGCGGACCGGATCGAGAACCGGATGGTCTACAGGGACAATTCCGGTTATTTCAGTGAGGCCATGGAGGAGATTGCCGGGCAGGGGGTCAACATCATAGGAGGATGCTGCGGGACGAACCCGGGATATATCCGTAAACTTTCTCAGACAGCAGGCGGCAGACCGCTTGCAAAAAGGCTTTCTGACCGGCCGGAACAGCGGGCGGAGTCTGAGATCCGTTATGACAACAATCCATTTATCCGGAAACTATACTCTGGAGAAAAAGTGGTGATCGCTGAGTTGGATCCGCCTTTTGACGGAAATGACAGAAAGATGGTGGATGCTGCGGCTGTCCTGAAGCGGGCGGGCGTGGAGATGATCACATTTTCTGATTCTCCGATGGGAAAGATGCGGGCGTCGGCGTCCATGTCTGCGGTCAAGATCGCTGCTCAGCTCCAGATCGAGACAATGCCCCACATCGCGTGCCGTGACAGGAACGCGATCGGGATCGGCTCGGAAATATTAGGAGCCTACATGAACGGAATCCGCAATTTCCTGATCGTGACAGGAGATCCGGTGCCGTCGGGCGACAGGGGAAGCATCACTTCTGTTTACGATTATCATTCTGTTACCCTGATGAATTACGTGCGGCAGCTGAACAGGGAACATTTCGCCGAAGATCCGATTGCCTACGGCGGAGCACTGAATTACGGGAGAAGCAATATTGATGCCGAAATCAGACGGATGCAGAAGAAGTGCGAGGCGGGAGCGTCATTTTTCCTGACCCAGCCTATTTACTCCGATGAAGATATCGAGAGGATCCGGTACATAAAGAGCAGGATAGATACAAAGATCATCTGCGGGATCATGCCTCTTGTCAGCTACCGCAATGCTCTGTTTATGAAAAATGAGATTACCGGAATCCACGTGCCGGATGAGATCATCGCACAGTATGACAAAGATATGAGCAGGGAAGAAGCGCAGGCCGTGGGCGTGAAGATTGCCGTTGATATAGTGGAGAAACTCAGGGATGTTGCGGACGGATATTATTTCATGGTGCCGTTTAACCGGGCAGAGATGATCGCCGAGATCTGTTTTCACACAACAGACAGACCTCTTTCATCATCTATTCACGAAAATAACATATGATTCAGCTAAACTGACCGGAAAATGTAACAGTCCGGCTCACGGGACTGTTATCAAAAGAGTATGAAAGGTCAAACCGCGCTGAATAAATATGAAAGAATCTATAAAAGTCAGGCTGAAACAATTACAGAGGATATTGGGACACATTTTCAGATCAAGGCTCCTTGTCCTCATGGGTGTTTTCTGCCTGACTTCTTCTATATTAATCTGTCGCTGCTTCTATCTCCAGATCATAAGGGGAGAGGAATATGCCGAAGAATACGAGCTCCAGATCAGAAAGACAGAAGAGATCAAGGCAACAAGGGGCTGCATATACGACAGGAACGGTAATCTTCTCGCCTATAATGAACTGGCTTATTCTATCACCATCGAAGATCCTACTTCCTCCGACAGCTCTGTATCTGAGCGGAATGAAACGATCAATGCCATACTGGAACAGGTGCTTGAGATCGTGGAGGGAAACGGGGATTCGGTGATCAATTCCTTCGGTATTACCCTTGACTTTTCAGGAAACTATCAATTCAGCCAGACAAATGAAACGCAGCGTCTCAGATTCGTGGCTGATGTCTATGCTTGTTGAATTCCTCGAGGGAGGCGGAAGAGTACTGATCTTAAGCGGAACTACAGAGGGCGACGAGCTGACGAATCTGAATGCGGTTATGGAATATTATGGCATATCCGTTCTTGAGGGGGGCATGATCGAGGAAAGCACGGATCATTATGTATTTAACACGCCTGTCCTTCTGATGCCGGATATGGAGTCGAGCGATATCACGGACCCGCTGATCGATGATAACTACCATGTGATCCTGCCTGTGGCGAAAGTCCTGGATGTATCCGAGCCGAGCGCCGATGTGACTGTGACGCCTCTGCTGACGTCTTCGGACGAATCTTTCCTCAAGGCAGACGGTTATGACATCGAGACATATGACAAAGAGGACGGAGATACGGACGGACCGCATACGCTGTCAGCCCTCGTAACAAAGGATATCGATGATGAGAGTCAGATGCAGCTTGTATGGGTCGGCTCAGCCCTGATGCTTGAAGACGCATATAATGAATATTCATCTGATGCGAACGAAGATTTTGTGCTCAATGCGCTTGAGATGATGTGCGAGAAGGACGACAGTATATCCGTCAGGTCAAAGAGCCTGACAAATGAGTACCTCACAGTGAGCACGAGTGATTCCTCCATGATCAAAGTCGTGACCATTGCAGTAATCCCGGCTGCTTATCTGATCGTGGGTATCATCGTAACAGTAAGGAGGAGACGCAGATGAAAAGGCAGAAAAGACTGATCATACTGTCAGGCGTACTTGTTGTGTGCGTTGCCGGGGCCGTCATTGTATCCCGGATTGATTTTGAGGAGAAGATGACGGGCACAGAGACGACGATCGTGGACGTAGATCAGGAACTGCTCGATGAGATCGCGGAGAATCTCTCGAATATCACTTCAGACAAGATGGTGGAAGAGGTACAGAGCCTGGGAGTCTACGGACTGAGCGAGCCGCAGTATAACATCACGGTAGAGACAGAGGACGAGACATATGAGATCGCGGTTGGGGACGAGACATTCTCGGACGGGGAAGTCTATATTTCCATCGGGGATGATTATGTATATCTGACGGATGCGGGGCTGATCGATGATATCTCCTATTCACTCCTTGACTGTGTACAGAAAGAGGAGATACCGGAGATGGAGAGTATATCTTCCGTATCTGTAAATAATGAGGACACACTGGATATTATTTATGCAGAAGACAGCGGATACTGCTACAGCGATGCATACACCTATTATCTGAAAGACGGAGAAAGCTATCAGAATCTTGACAATGAAAATACGGAGACAATGTTTACCACTCTGTCGGATTTTGCATGGGAGGAATGTGTGGATTACTATGCAGAGGATTCGGAACTGAGCTCTTACGGGCTGGACGAACCCGATGCGGAGGTGTCCATCGTCTATACTCCGGCAGAGGAGAAAGAGGATTCGGAGGATGCGGACAGTGAAGAATCATCAGAGGAGACGACAGACGATTCAACAGACAGTGCTGAGCAGATGTTCTCTTATGAAGTCGGAACTGCAGACAGCGCATACTACGCAAAACTGAAAGACTCCAATATCGTATACAGCATCAGCGAGGACGTCTACAATGCCGCGGTGAATGCCTCCTATGATGAGCTGAAACCGGATGAAATCGTACTTCTTGACTGGGATACAGTGGACAGTGTCGAGATTGAACTTGACGGAAATGTGTATACAGTTGATCTCGAGAGCAACGAAGATGATGAGACTTCTGTACCGGAGGAGGAACCGGCGTTAAGTAATAATAAGACAGAACTGTCGCTTACATTCCACCGGAATACAGAGGAATATTCTACGGTAGAGGCCGTATTCTACCAGTATGACGGTTCTTACTGCATCGCAGCGCTTAATGGTGATGAATTGGACTATGTGGATCGGTCGGCGGTGGTTGACCTGAAGGAGGCAGTCAATTCAGTGATCCTTGACAGTACATCCGGGGAGTGAGACGGAAAATGAAAGCACTTTCGATCATAAACGGAGTAATGGATGGACAGGTACACGGCGACGTAGAGAGGTATGCCATGCTTCATGGCTTCCTCTCCTATGAGCCGGAGGGGGCTCTGGACGGAGCAGGACGTTCCTCCCGGATCGTGCTCACCTGTGTGGATATGGCGGGACTTGAGACATATGGGGACAAAGTCGGTGAAATTCACAGAGAGGGATGCCCGGTCATCCTGATCCCTACTGCATACAGCGAAAGTAATTTCGGCAGTTACAGAAAATACAGAGAATATATTACCGCACATGCGGAATTCATGGGAAAAATTGTTGATAAAATCTGATCGGAGCATCTCAATCCCGGCGAGTTCGTCAGTCATCTGGTTAAAGCTTTCGGCAAGTTCCCGGAATTCTTTCGGATGCTTTATGCGTATTTTTACATGAAAGTTGTCGGCTGCGACTGCGTGGATGGCGTTGATCAGACGGCTCACCGGACGGAGTGGAAAATGACTGAGTACGAGTGTGAGCATCACACCGATGAATATGCTCAGGATGCCGCTCTGCAGGAGAAAAGGGAGAAGCGGAGTACCGCCGGGGCGGCCCGTAATGAAACCGGAGTTTACGCAGAAGATAATGATTCCGTTACTGATGATCATAGTCAGGAGAAGGAGAATGAAGACAAGTCCGGTGCTGATAAGGACGATGGGGATATTTGTCTTTGCACTTCTGCTGATTTCTTTTATGCGTTTCATATATTTTCACCCCTTACCTGAGCTTTATACCCGAGTCCGCGGATCGTTATAATGTCGAAATCAGGATTCCCCTTCAGATGGTTCCGCAGCCTGTTAATATGGACGCTGACCGTGGATTCCATCGATTTACTTGCCGGCCCCCAGATATCTTCCAGAAGCTGGATGCGGGTGAAAATCTTGTTGGGATATGCGAGGAGTTTGTACAGGAGAAGGAACTCTTTCAGGGGAAGTGTAAATACATCGCCGCCGCGGCTGACGGTCATTGTATCATAATCAAGCGTGGTAGAGCCGACCGTGAGTCTGTGATCGGAAGCAATACGGGCGCGCCTTAAGAGTGCTTTTATCCGCAGGAGCAGTTCTTCTTCATCCACGGGCTTGGTCATATAGTCGTCGGTGCCGGCGAGAAATCCGTGCTTGATATTGTCAGGGAGCTGTTTCGCAGACAGCATCAGTATGGGAAGATCGAAGCGGCAGTCGCGCAGAAGCGATGTGAATTCATATCCGTCCATGCCGGGCATCATAATATCCAGCAGCAGAAGATCGATCTTCTGTTCTTTCAGCATGAGAAGAGCGTCGCCCGCGGACGAAGAGGTGAAAGGCTCATAACCTGCGGCAGATAATACAGCGCTGAGGTACCGCCGTGTGTTCTTATCATCGTCTACGATCAGAATCTGAAACATATTCATTCTCCTTCCGGAAATGTATTTGGGGGCTTTTAGCCGACAGCATTTTGTATTGCAATACCGAAAGTATAGCAGGAAATCGTGACAGAATTGTTTTCATACCCGGGAGTTCACAGATATTTCAAAAAGTAACAGATGTCCTGGACTTATGGGCTGAAAAAAATCAGGAACAAGAGTATAATAGGTGTTGGTCATAAATTAAGAGAACAGGAGAAACGAGCTATGGGAAGACTGATGGATTTTACAACCGAGACACCTGATTGCTGCGAGATAGGAGATATATTGCAGGTGGAAGAAAATAAACTTCCGACATCATATTGGTATATGATCGAACATGCATATGGTGCAAGCGGTAATTTTAAAAATCGTGAACGCCTAAAAACCAGATCCGGAAAAGTCGTAAAAAAATGGAATGATGAACGTTTCAAGTATTTGACATTAGAATTTGATGAGTAGACCGGACTAAATAATCATACCTTCCGGGCATGCTCAGCCATGTAAACCAAGCATTTGCCTATGATCTCAGGCGCAGTACTTTATCGGACAGAGCTACTTAAAGATGCTTACTACAGAAAGAGCAGGGGTTGGTAACGTGACATTCGAGCCAGGCTGCCGTAAAATGTACTAAGATTTTGAGTGTGTATCGTGTGTATAGTGTTGAAATAGATTGAGAAATTAGTAGATGGAGTAAATTCCTAATACTAGTTTTTTGTATGGAAAAGAACTAAATTTTGTGACTTATTTAATCCGCAGAGGGGAATTTAGAATTTCATTTTAGGTCAAGTTGAAGAATATTCTTTCCGATAGATAAGAAGGCGGTTGTATGGTATACTATGCAAAGAAGAATCAAAAAAAGCAAGGGTGTCTCTTTTAGCAGAGACCGCTCAATTTATTTTATATTGGGAGGCAGATATCATGCCATTATTTGACAACGAAAATCGGATCTTACAGATTGAAACAGAAAAAGAAGAAATTTTTCAGCATTTGGAAAACCCTCTGATTATTCAGCCGTTTACGGAAGACTTTGCCAAGAGGTTTTCATGGAGTACGAACGCAATTGAAGGGAACACTCTGTCATTGGAAGAAACGATCGCAGTAATTGATTACGATGAAGTAAGATCGAACCATACCTATTCTGAATATACAGATGCGAAAAATGCCTACTATGCAATTCAGAAAATGCTGCTCCCATTTGCGAAAAAAGCTATTGACGAAGAGTGGATTAAGCAGGCGAATGGCTATATTAGACATATGCAGGGAGAATATAGAGAGACCACAGTTTATATTGGAAATCTGTCGGAAGCCGTATACTACCCGCCGGTTCCGCAGGATGTTCCGGCGCTTATGAAAGATTGGATCAGGGAGACAAATATAGAGGCGGCAACAGTGAAAGAGATTTTTGAAAAGATTGCAGCCAGTCATGTCCGGTTTGAACGGATCCATCCTTTTTCAGATGGGAATGGAAGGACCGGGAGGATGATCATAAATCAGCAGTTGATCAATAGCGGTTTCCTGCCTGTCTCAATCCCGCCGACTGGGAAGTACAGAGAAGCATTCAGAAGGTATGACAAAAGGGAAGACCTCTCAGAAATGGTCTATGTTTTGCTGAAAAGTGAACAGGAATCTTTTGACAGAGTCCGCAGCCTGGCTTTGAAACTTTCCAAAGATCGGGAG
>DYCJ01000084.1 GCA_019418195.1 Clostridiales bacterium
GCTCAAAGAACTATCTGGCGAGGCCATCCATATCGATGGCAGTTATCCTGTCGATCAGCAGGAAACCCTTTCCGAACTTCTCCGTGCCGCCGAGCACAATGAACACGAAGAATTTTCCGATGTCTATCAGGCATTTGGCAATACTGCCCGAGAAGAAGGATTTTCCGAAGCAGCTTCTGCGTTCCATCAGATTGCGGAAATTGAGCATATCCACGAACAGCGGTTTGCAAAACTGGCGGAAATGCTGGAATCCGACACCTGGTATCAGCCGAAGACAACGTCTAAATGGATGTGTACCAACTGTGGTTATATACACGAGGGTAATCAGGCACCGCCGGTATGCCCTGTATGCCGGCATGCGCAGGGATACTTTATTCCTTACGAACTGGCATGCTACAGGATTGACTGACCTATTTCCGGCTCGCAGAGGATCAGTTTCTCTCCTGCCTGATATCCTTCCACGATCTTCTCTGTAAGAATAGTCCCTGCTTCAAAAGGTGCAAATGTGACAGCACTGATGTTTCCGAACTTAGTGCTGTCAACAAGCACATAACAGATCCTGCACTGACGCATAGCTGTCCTTTTTACCTGCGCCTCTCCGGCATCCGGCGTAGTAAAGCCCTCATTTCTGCTAATGCCGTTTGCCCCGAAGAATCCTTTTGTAAAATGATATCTTTCCAGAGTCTCCATGGCCTGGGCTCCGATCACCGCCTCAGTGGAGCTCTTTAATTCTCCCCCTATAAGAAATACTTGATTTCCCTGTGCAGCCAGTTTTTGTGCATGAGCCACAGCATTTGTCACAAATGCAGCTTTCGTCCGGGCAAGGAATTCGATCATATATCCGGTAGTTGTCCCCGCATCCAGATAGACAAAATCCCTGTCCTCGATCATCGCTGCGGCGCATCGTGCGATCTGGATCTTTTGTGCTTTCTGTACTTCCACTTTCTGTGCGACCGTGGGTTCCTGCGTGACAAAGGAGCCGTCACTTGTCACGGCTCCTCCAAATACTTTCGTCAGTCTGCCGGCTCTGTCGAGAGCCGTAATGTCACGACGTGCAGTTGATTCGGAAATACCGAGGAGTTCTGTGATCTCTGCCACTGTAATACTCTTTTTCTTTTCCAGGAGGGTAAGTATCTTTTCATATCTCTGTTCTGATAACATAACAACCTCTTTCATATTTGTATTTCCTCTATTGTACGCCAATTTTTCCGATTAATCCACCTTCTTCTTCAGCAGTCCCAGGATAATATACCCTGCTGCAAATCCGGCTACGAGCGCGCCTAAGAATCCCGACTTTCCGCCAGATGCGATCATACCGCCCACAAAGCCTACCGCCAGAGCCGGCCGGTCTCCAATGGCCATAGCGATAAATCCTGCAAGTACCGGCAGCATGAAACCGAATGCCGTATCACCAATGCCTTTAAAGAGGGCTGCCAGCGGAGTAATCGTTCCAAAATCCGCTCTCTGATCAGCGGGCAGCGCATTCAGATCCACTGAAAGTCCGTCGATCAGAAATGCAATGGCAATGAGGATACCTCCTCCCACCACAAACGGAAGCATATGAGACACACCGTTCATAAGCTGTGTATATATCTTGTGCCCGACACCTCCGGATTTTGCACTTCCGGAAGAAGCCGAAGCTCCCTCTCCTGTGCCGTGATAGACCGGAACATTTCCCGAAATTGCCTGTTCTACCAGTTTATCCGCCTTGCTGATCCCGTCAGACACCTGACACTCGATTACTTTCTTTCCGTCAAAGCGTTCCATGGGTACCTGAGCATCGGCCGCTACGATAATGCAGTCCGCATCACGGATTTCCTCGTCCGTCAGGACATTCTTGGCTCCGCCTGAACCGCGCGTTTCTACTTTTATAAAGCAGTTCTTAGCTTTCGCTGCTTTCTCGATTCCCTCTGCCGCCATATAGGTATGTGCGATTCCGGTAGGGCATGAAGTGACAGCAAGTATCTTAAAACCATCCGCCGCATCCATGTTCGTGTCGGCAAGACGTTCATCAATATCACTCTGTTCCTCGTCCGCCTGGTCCACAATACTCAGAAAATCCTCCACACTCCTGGCATTTCTCAGATCATCTGCAAATCCCTCATCCATCAGGAGGACTGATAGTTTACTCAGGACATCCAAATGTACATTGTCCTTTGTGTTCGGAGCTGCGATCAGGAACATCAGTGAAACCGGCTGACCGTCAAGGGAGTCAAACTCCACGCCGTCCTTTATGACCATGGCTGCAAGCCCCGGCTTTGTCACCGCGTCGCATTTCCCGTGAGGAATGGCAATTCCCTCTCCGATTCCTGTGGTACTCTCTTCCTCACGCTCATACACCTGAGCCCTGTATGCCTCCCTGTCATTGATCTTACCGCTCTTGACCATCAGATCGATGATCTGATCGAGTGCTTCACTTTTTGTCTTTGGAGTCCCCGTAAGAGATATGCTCCGCTTATCCAATAAATCTGTGATCCTCATTCTTAAAACCTCTCTTTCATGATAACATTGCCGCCTGCTCCATTCTCAAAGCCGCGCTGACGCACTGACTTAGACTTAACTGCTGTTTTATATGATCTTTTGATACAGACTCATGATCTCATTCTTTGTGGCAAGATACTCGGAAAATGCACTTGCACTTCCCGCTGCAACCCCCATATAGAATGCATACCTGTAATCTTTTTTCTCCATCCATCCGGCAGTAAATCCGGCCACCATGGAATCCCCCGCCCCTACTGCGTTGACAAGGACTCCTTCGGGCGCCGGGGCATCATATACGCTGCCGTCCTCCGCCACCAGGACCGCACCCTCTCCGGCCATGGAAATCAGTACATTTTTCGCACCCATTGCCTGAAGTTTCCTGCCGTATGGGACAACCTCTTCTCTCGTCTCTAAGTTCACTTTGAATATATCGCCCAGTTCATGATTATTCGGTTTGATAAGAAACGGTTGATATTTCAGCACTTTCATGAGAAGTTCTCCCGTTGCATCCACAATAAATGTAACACCCTTTCCTTCAAGCCGTTCCAGGATCCGGCTGTATATATCATCGGGCATGGAAACCGGGATACTGCCCGCCAGGACAAGCACATCTCCCTCATCCAGAACATCCAGTTTCTCCATCAGTTCCTCCGTCTTTTCTCTGCTGATATCCGGTCCCATCCCGTTGATCTCGGTTCCGTCGATACTTTTCAGTTTGACATTGATCCGGGATATTCCATCTCCAATGCGGATAAAATCGGAACGCACTCCGATTTCTTCCACTTTACGGATGATCTCGTCCCCTGTAAAACCGGCGACAAACCCGAGAGCCGTACTCTCGATCCCGAGATTAGTAAGGATTGTAGAAACATTGATCCCTTTTCCTCCCGGCAGGAGCAGTTCCGAGCTTGTGCGGTTCGTAAGCCCGAGTTTGAAATCATCGACAGAGACTATATAATCCAGAGACGGGTTAAATGTAACTGTGTAAATCATTTCGTTTCCTCCATTTCTTTTTGTGATTACATTATACATTCATATTCGGTCAATTTCAATCAAAATAATTTACATATTTCGTGATCGTTTTTGGTTTATTTTGCACAAATATGTTTTTTTCTGATTATCTATTCTTATTTTTGACCGAAACTACGGTTTTTAATCAACGCACCGGTACATGATAAAAGCCGCCGCGTCCGGGAACCCATGCAGTATTATATGCATATACAGTCCCCCGCCGCGGCGGCTTTCTAATCTTACTCTATTTCTTCAGTTCAACCCGCGCTCCTGATGGCTGAACTTTATCTCGTCACGATATCAACCGGCACGTTGAAGATTTCTGCAACTTTAAGGATCGTATCAATGTGTCTTCCTGTAGCAGCCGCAAAGTGGTGTGTCGGTCCGCACTCGCTCCAGCGGTTCACAAATTCTCTTGCACCGCATGTGAAGCGTGTCCTCATATTTGTATCTCCGAAGGAAAGGATCGGTCCCTCCTCGTTGACGCCCTCTGCCACTACGAATTTGAAATGTCCGTCTCCGTCCTGTGTGATTGCAAGATATGTGACCGGTCCTGTGTACGGATAGAACTGTGTCAGATATCCGCCGCCCGTCTTGCCGTGGAATACCTTCACGATCTTCATAGTCGGTTTCTTGCAGGAAATGTCGGCATCTCCTGATCCGCTGTGTCCGATGATCGCAATGTCGTCATTGAAGTCGATGGAGTACATCTCTGCAAGCTGTCCGGTTCCGGAAATCGTCTTTAAGATGCTCATTGCCATGGCAACCTTCATATCTCCCTCTACCGCACATGCTGTTCCCTGTTTGATCAGCATGGAGAATGCCGGGATGAGCATACTGTCAAGGACACCTGCCTTGCCCTGTGCAAATCCGTCGTAGTGGGAAGCGATCAGGCCAAGCTTCTCGTCTTTTACCCACTGCTCAAATGCAACGACGTATTTCGCCATCTCCCATACTTCCTCGATGCTTCCGCCGCCCTCGATATCAAAAGTATCAAGGATGTCCTGTGCTTTCGCGCGGATTGCTTCTTCGTCTGTAATATTATCGGCGATCGCCCACATCTTCTCCCAGTCAAACTGCTTTGTATACAGATGCATCCTTCTGTACAGGTTGGACTCGTCGATATAGAGATCCATCATACCCGGATACGGTCTTCCGATCTGAGCAATGTTCGTGTCACGGAATCTTCTTCTCACCTGCGCTGCACGGCACCAGTCTTCGATCTCCTTCTGTACAGCCGGATCTCCGCCCTCGACAACGCCTGTGATCACTGCGTGTCTCTTGTCGAATCTCTCAAGATCTGCCACCATCTCGCCCACAGCTCCGCATGCATAACCTTCGCCCAGCCATGCTGCGATATCCGTATGGTCGTAATCCAGTGCCTTTAACTTCTGTACGTTTACAAGAACAACCGGTACATCCAGATCTTTGACAGCCGGAAGCATATTGTAGGATGTAGCGTATGTCAGAAGCTGCATAAATACAAGGTCAACGTCAGCTGCGCGGAACTTGTCGCCTGCTGCCTGTGACTGCTCTTTTGTCGTGACCATTCCTCCGTCAATGATCTCCACTGTATCCGGAAGTGTCTTCTTGAACGCGTCATACTGTGCCTCAAACTCCGGCACCAGTGACGGGAACTGGGGCAGGTATGCACCCAGAGCGATGGAAAATACGCCTACTTTTGCTTTTGTCTCAACTAACATTTGAAATCCTCCTGTTTCTTCTTTATTTTCTGTCTTTCAACAGTGTTAATGATTACTCGTACATTTTTACATCAAATGACTCTTTCACACAGGTTCTTGCCTCCGGCAGACTTGCGAACACGCCGTCGTGAAGCATCTGCACAATGATATTTCCGATAGCGGTCGCCTCGGACGGTCCTGCTGAAACTTTTCTTCCGGTATATTTTGCTGTAAGCTCGTTTAAATATCCGGCATTGGATCCGCCGCCTACAACGTAGATCGTGCTGTACTTCCTACCCGTGATCGCCTCGATCTCCTCCACAGTATCGCCGTAGCATTTTGCAAGGCTGTTGTATATCACAGACGAGATCTCGCCCACGGTCTCCGGGACCTGCTGGTCCGTGTCACGGCAGAACTTCTGAACAGCGTCGATCATGCTCTTCGGTGCAAGGAAACAGTCGTCGTTGCAGTCCACAATGGAGGAAATAGTCTCTTTGGAAGCCATCTCGCAGATTTCGGCAAATGACAGATCCTCAGTAAACTCTTTCTTCACAGACTGGATCATCCACAGTCCCATAATGTTCTTCAGGTAACGGAATCTGTGATCGTATCCGCCTTCATTTGTAAAGTTCGCCTTCATGCTCTCCATGGAGCAGTCAGCCTCTTTCCTCTCAATACCCATCAGTGACCATGTACCGGAGCTGATGTATACCGCATCGTCATCGTTTGTCGGCACTGCAAGCACTGCGCTCCCCGTATCATGTGTTGCCGGCAGGACGACTGTACAGTTAAATCCAACCTCTTTCTGCACTTCCTCTGTAAAATCTCCTACTACAGTACCCGGCATGGATACCGGCAGGAACATCCTGGAGTTATATCCCAGCATATCGATCAATTCATAATCCCAGTCGTTGGTCTTCGGGCTGATCAGTTGTCCTGTCGTAGCCTCCGTGTACTCATTCTTCTTCACACCTGTGAGCAGGAAGTTGAAGTAATCCGGGATCATCAGGATCGTCTCCGCCTGTTCCAGATATTCCGGATGGGACTGCTTTACAGCCATGAGCTGGTAGATCGTGTTGAAGATCTGTTTCTGGATACCGGTCCTTGCATACAGATCATCCTGCGGAATAACTTCATATACTTTCTCGTCCATTCCCTCTGTACGGCTATCGCGGTATCCTACTGTATCGCCCAAAATGTTGTCGTCCTTATCGAGAAGAACATAATCAACGCCCCATGTATCGATACCCATGGAAACCGGGATCTTGCCGATCTCTTTACACTTCTTGAGACCGTTTTTGATCTCCGTGATCAGACGCTCTACATCCCAGCACAGCGTTCCGTTCTTATTGTCCATTCCGTTCGGAAAACGATACACTTCCTCAAGCTGCATCTTTCCGTCTTTCATGCTGGCAAGCATATGGCGTCCGCTGGATGCACCGATATCAACGGCCAAATAATACTTTTCCATCTGTAAGTGCCTCCTTCTCTTTTTTCTCTAGTTTTTATTATAATTGTCAAAAGCGCCCAAAAAAAGGACGCTATTTATATAAAACAGCGTCCTTATTTGCATCCATTTGCTCATTTTAAGGTTCTTTTTTGCAGTTTTCACAAATTTAATTCAGGTATTTTGTACAAAATGTCCTCTGAACCCCTTCGGACTCATACCGTATTTCTCCCTGAACTTCCGATAGAAATAGCTCGTATTGTCATATCCCACCGATTCGATAATGTCCGTCACCGGTATCTTACTATTCGTCAGCAGATATACCGCCTGCTGCATCCTTTTTTCCTGGAGCAGCTCTTTATAGGTCTTTCCCGTCCTGCGCCGTATCTCCCTGCTCAGCCAGTACACATCATACCCCATCTGTCCCGCGAGTTCAGAAAGTGTCCCATTCTTGTAACATTCATTGATATAGCTTAAAACTGCAGCTGTAATCTCTGAATCATAACTGGAACCTCCGGTCTCCATCTTATCCATATAATTCAGAAGCTGCAGGAATAGAAGTCCCATGGTGATCTGGGTGCAGCTTCTCTTATTGGACGAATCGTAGAAGATCGTCCACACCATATTTTCGATCAGGTTCTGGATGGGCAGGATATCCGCCACATGAAAATACATCCATGATGTCTCGCCATCCCTTCCTGAAAGCGCTCCCACCAGGAAATCCCTGAGCTGGTTCTCCTCATCTCCCATCATGGAAAAAGCAGTATCCAGGAACCCCGGAAGCACGATAAAATTCACCGCGATATCCTCCTGCCCCGCCGGCATGATCTCCTGGACCGCATTCTGATTGAGAAAAAGAAGGTCTCCCTGTTCCAGTACAACTTCATTTCCGTTAATGATGTGCTTCGTACTTCCCTGGCACATATAGATCACTTCAATATAATTATGGGTATGCTTTGGGAAATGTACGAATCTGGTGTGCGGGCGTACTTGAATAAGCTTCCCCTTCTGGAGAAGCTTTTTACTGTCAATGACCATATCTTTTTTTTCGGTATATATCTGCTGGTCAATTTCTTTTCGCCCGTCAAGGATTTTCCGTTCCTCTTCAGTTATGACCGACAGTTCTCTCAGCAGTTCCCTGTGCATCCTATCCCTGCTCTTTCTCTTTTCACACGGCTTTCTCAGGAAACTGTTCCCGCCGCATCAATTTCTTTTGTCAGTTCCATATACTCTTTGGCACTACGGCTGCTTTTTTTATATGCCATGACCGGCGCATTATTATCCTGAGACCACTCGATTCCGCTGTCCACACGGATATACGTATCAAATACCTTTACATCATCAAGCTCTTTGAGCGTTTCCATGGTCTGCTTAAAATAGTTCTTTCTTGTGTCTACTTTCGTGATCACAATACCGCCCTGTTTCAGATCCGGTGCTATCTCCTTCACCTGCTCAAGAAATTCAAACATATTTCCAAGACCGAACAGTCCCCACGGCGATGCTTCCACAGGGATGATGATCTCATCCGATGCGCACAGGATATTCATCACCCAGCCGCCAAGCGTAGGAGGCGCATCGATCAGTATGTAATCATATGCCCCCGAGTCCAGAATGCTCTTCAGTCCTTTCTTCAGGATATATTCTCTCTGCCATTTAGTAAACAGCTCATACTCAATAGAGCTCATCAGAGTAGAAGACGGGATCAGATCAAGATTCTCATACTCTGTATGGACGATATAATCTTTCAGGTCATCCTGCCTGCGGATCCCTTCATAGAGATTTTTCTCTCCCTGTGCGAATCCGAGCACAGTATCCTCATCAAAAAGAGAGAGGGAAAGATTCAGCTGCATGTCCCCGTCAATGAGCAGGACTTTCCGCCCGAGCTGTGTCAGGCCGTATCCCACATTAGAACATGTCGTAGACTTTCCGCTCCCTCCTTTATTGTTTGCAAAACAGATCACCCTCGTCTTCCCCGTCATTGCTGTCCGTCTCCTTTCCTCCACTCAGTATGCGCCGGTCCCGGGCCAAAATTCTTCTCGATCAGCCGGCAGTATTCCTCGTATGCTTCCACCCCTTTAAAATTCTCCTCCAGCACATCACGGATCCCTTTATAGTACCATGCCAGAGCGGATTTACTCTGCATACGGAAGCGCCTCCACAGCTCATCACCGAGCACCGGATAATCCCGGTCTATGTCCCTCATGTTGGAAAGCTTGTCCGCCAGACCTATCATCTGTACTTCGACCGGTGCATCTTTCAACCGTCTGATCGTTGCACCTTTTCGTTCTTCCCAGCTCCGGGATTTATCCTCGCTCTCCTGGGCGACCATATCTGCCACCCGTCCTCCGAAGCGGAGTTTCAATACATCCCAGGTAATCCCGCTGCAGTCCTCGATCGTATCGTGCAGTACTGCCGCACAGATTACTTCCTCGTCCTTTGTCATTGTCGACACGATGTCCGCCACCTCGATAGGATGGACAATATAGGGGCGTCTCGTCCCCTTCCTGAACTGCCCTTCGTGTGCTTTCGTCGCAAACTCCATCGCGTCATCTATCATATCTCTTACCCTCCGCAGAGATCTGCTCACCCTGCCGCCAACTGCCGCAAAGATGATTTCTTTTCAATATTCCGGTTGTCATGTAAATTTTAACACAAGGAGGGGGCAAGTAC